>DATFOL010000571.1:0-2080 GCA_035265545.1 Gemmatimonadaceae bacterium
CCCGCGGGCACCGCGATGCCGGCGAGCGTGATCGGCGCCGAGGTCGTGAACTGCGTCGCGGCGTTCGCGCCGGTGCGCCACACCTGATCGTAGGGGATGACCCCGCCGGCCAGCGTGCGCCCACGCGCGAGCGGCCGCCCATAGTCGACGGTGAAGCTGGCGGCACCGATGCTGGCGCGCATCGTGTCCCGTACGCTCAACTGCTTCGCGCCACCACTCGCCGATTCGGCGGCGGCGAATCGCGCGCCGATGGCTGCGACGTCGGGCGCCTCGGGGACCCGGCGCACCTCCACGAGATACGTCGTCCGGGCGCCGGAGTAGGTGAGCATGTGACCGCTCGAGTCGAAGGTGGCCTCGCCGGGGCCGGCGAGCCAGTCGTGCAGGATCTCCGCCCTGTTTCCGGCCAGCAGCCGCACCATCCCGTGGTTCATCGGGAACCGGTCGAACTCCCGGTCGATGTAGAACTGCCGCTGCATCACCGTGTCGCCGACGGAACGGTGCTGCGCCGCGGCACGCTTCAATGCTTCCTGGAAGCGGAGCTCGTAGAGGCTGTACATCTGGTCGAGGTGCGCCGTGGGGATGCCTCCATTGGTGGCGTAGGCCCAGCGCTTCGCGCCGGTGCTGTCCGTCTTGGTGAGGATCACGGAATCCTTCGTCACGTCGGCGACGACCCGACGCTGGCGCTGGTTCGCGGGCTCGCTCGGCGTGTCGATGTCCATGACGAGGCGCTGGATGGCGCCGTCGTCCCGGAGCGTGATCTCGGTGTGCCGCTGGCGCACGCGCGGGAAACGGTCCACCTCGTCGCTGGTCACCGTGTTGCCTTGGCGCGTCACGCTCTCCGCCGAGATCGTGTCGTTGCCGAGTTGCGCGATGAAGCCGTATCGCGTCGCGGGTTCGTTGCGACTGCACGCGGCGAGGAGGAGCACGGGCAGCACGAGTCGCTTCATGGGACCGGTGGTGAGAGAAGGGGAAAGCGCATCGCGGCACGCTTCGTACGGGAGAGGAAGCGTGGGCAACCATACGCTCCCCGGCGACGAGTGTGCAACGCGCAAGATCGTTCAGGACACGCCTGCGCCGGCCAGCGTTGGCTGGTTGGCGCGCCATGGATGCGCTGGATGGTCGCCACGCGCTGGTTGGCAGCGTAGGCGCGTTGCATGTTTCCTGGATGACCGAAGATTCCCCAGTCGATGTAGCCGTTCCCGAAGGCGACGAGCCGCTGTTGGCGCAGAGCATCGAAGCATCCCTGACCGTCGCCGACGTGCGCCGAAGTGCGGATTGGTATCGCGACGTCCTGGGCTTCACCATCGCCCGTGAGTTCGAGCGCGGTGGGAAGCTGCTCGCCGTCTCGCTCCGCGCGGGCGCGATCCGGTTGCTGGTCACGCAGGACGACGGAGGACGAGGCGTCGATCGGCCGAAGGGCGAAGGATTCTCCCTTCAGATCACGACCCCGCAGAACATCGATGCGCTCGCCGGACGAGCCAGGCGAGCGGGCGCTGCGCTGGAGGCCGAACCGGCGGATGCTTGGGGCGTCCGCGTCTTCCGTCTGCGCGACCCCGACGGATTTCGCCTGGTCGTGTCGTCACCGCGTGAGGCATATTGAGTCGATCGCCCGTTTCACGTAGCGCGCCTCGACGGTCCACCTCCGCCATCACTCATGTCTGCTGAAGCACGCGACGACGCCTCCGGCCGGGAACGCCTCGACACCGAGCGCACCCCCGCCCATGGCGAGGCCGATACCGAAGACCAGGACACCATTCGCGAGCGCGTCACGCGTCTCGCCTTCGGCGGCGATCCGCGGCGGTTCGACGCATTCGTGCAGACGATCGCCGACGCGACGCCGGCCGGTGTGGAGGTCATCCTCCGCGGCAGCGCCGTGACGGGACATAAATGGCATTCCGAAGAGCCGTTCGACGCCGATGGGCCGGGCACCAGCGACCTCGACGTGACGTTCGTGGGCGGCGACATGGTCTCGCTGTACCGCGACTTCCACATCCCCGGGCTCCACTCCGCGCCGCTCAGCGAGGCGCATCCATTCGCATCACCGGCCCTCGGCCCGCTCCGGAAGCGCCTCTGCGCGATG
>DATFOL010000572.1:0-3292 GCA_035265545.1 Gemmatimonadaceae bacterium
GCCGTGACGTCTCCGCTGTGGCGCCGGTATCTCCGCTTCTGGCGGCACGACGTCGACGCCGACCTCGATCAGGAACTCCGTTTTCACGTCGACGCCGAGGTAGAGCACCTCGTCGCGCGCGGCTGGTCGGCCGAGGCGGCGCGGGACGAAGCGCTTCGGGGGTTCGGAGACGAAGACGCGTTCCGACACGAGTGCCGCGCCGCGGACGGACGCCGCATGGCACGCGCGGCCCGCAAGGAGAACCTGACCGTGCTCGCACAGGACCTTCGCTACGCCGTTCGCTCTCTGCGCCGCCAGCCGGTGTTCACCGCGATCGTCGTCATCACGTTCGCGCTCGGGATCGGCGCCAACACCGCGATCTTCAGCGTCATCAACGGCGTGCTGCTCAAGCCGCTGCCCTATCGTGACGCGGATCGCCTCGTGCTCATCAAGGAAGGAAGGCCGAAGATGGGCCCGGGCATGGGCAACCGCATCTCGCCCGCGGAGTTCGTCGACTACCGCCAGCTGGACGGCAGCGTGTTCCAGACCTCGGCAATTTATGAGGCGCGGAGTTTCGTCGTGCGGGCGGACGATGGAACGCTCGAGCGCGTGCAGGGGGCGGTGGTTTCGGGCAACTTCCTGCGCGTGCTCGGACGCGAGCCCGCGCTCGGACGCGTTCCACCGACCTGGTCGCAGAACGCGGCGGATCCCACCGCGGCTCTGGGCGGGTTGGAGGTGATCGTCAGTCATTCATTCTGGCGCGCGCGGCTCGGCGCCGACGCGAGCATCATCGGGAAGACGATGCCGTTGGACGGCAGCGTCGCGACCATCGCGGGCGTGATGCCAGCCAACGTGCAGTTCCCGATCGGCGGCATTGGCGTGACGCCGGCCCAGGTCTTCGCGCCGTACGAGCTGTCGGCGCGGGTGATGAATCGGCGTGCCGACAACTACGGCACGTGGGCGTTCGCCCGCTTGGCCGATGGCGTGTCGGTCGAGCGTGCGGCCGCCGCCGTGGCGAGCGTCGCCACCAATCTGCCGCGCCGCTATCCCGACTTCTACCGCGAAGGGACCTCCATTGTCGTCGGCGGCGTGTCCACGTTTCGCGAGGCGATCGTGGGCCCCGTGCGTCAGCCGCTGCTGGTGCTGCTCGGTGCGGTGTGTCTCGTGCTCCTCATTGCCTGTCTCAATGTCTCGAGCCTGCTCGTGGCGCGATCGGTGACGCGCCAGCGGGAGATCGCCGTTCGACGGGCGATCGGCGCGTCACGGTCGCGGTTGGCGCAGCAGTTCCTGACGGAGAGCCTGGTACTCGTCGTCATGGGCGGCCTGGTCGGCTTGCTGGTTGGCCGTTACGGCGCAACCGCGCTGGCGCGGCTCGACCCGAACGGATCGTTCAACGGCTACGACATCGGCCTCGACTGGCGCGTCGTGGCTGCGACCACGGCCGTGACGGTACTGACGGGCATTGCATTCTCGGTGTTGCCCGGCCTCGCTGGACGCAACGAGCTGCAAACGAGCATCCGCGAGAGCGACTCGCCGCGAAAAGGGTCCTTGCGCAGTGGGCTGGTGGTCGCGGAGATCGCGATCGCGTTGTTGTTGACGGTGGGGGCCGGACTGATGGTGCGAAGCTTTCTGCACCTGCGGGACGTCGATCCTGGATTCAGCGCCGATCGCCTGCTCACCTTCCGCGTGAGCTTTCCCGAATCGCGATATCCCACGCAGGCCGCCGCGCAGACGGCCCAGCTGCTGCTCGCCCAGCGCCTCGACGAGATTTCCGGCGTCGACGCGGTCAGCTCGGCGACTGACATTCCGGCTGCGGAACCGTCTTGGATCGTCTTCACTCCGGACCCCGCGTTCGAGCCTCTTCCCGAGAAGGTCCCCATCGGGTCGGTCAGTCTCGTGCAGCCGGGCTACTTCGAGACGATGGGCATCCGGTTGCGCGCGGGTCGCACGTTGAACTCGTTCGACGCCGCTGATCGCGAGCTCGTGGCGATCATCGGCGAATCGCTGGCGAACCAGCATTTCGGGGGCTCGAGCGCGGTGGGACGCCGCATCAAGTGGGGCGGGCCGGACTCGCCCTCACCGTGGCGAACGATCGTGGGCGTGGTGGCCGACATCAAGCAGGTCGGTCTCGCCGAGGAAGCGCAGCAGGCGTCCATCTACATGCCAGTGGCTCAGGTGGACACCGGCGTGAATGTCTCGATGGTTCGCGGGCAGAGTTACGTCCTGCGAACCGCCGGCGAGCCTCGGGCGATCGTGAGCGCCGTGCGCCGCGTCGTGAAGGACTTCGACAGCCTGATGCCGATCACCGGACTCACTCCGATGGACGACCTGCTGTCCTCGACCATCGCCGACCGAAAGTTCAACATGTTCCTGCTCGGCGCGTTCGCCGCCGTGGCGCTGAGCCTCGCCGCCGTCGGCATCTACGGGCTGATCGCCTACTCCGTCGCGCAGCGAACGCGCGAGCTGGGCATCCGCATCGCGCTCGGCGCGGCGCCGCGGGACGTGCTCCTCCTCGTGATGCGACAGGGAGCGACGCTCGCGCTGGCCGGGATCGTCGTGGGGAGCGTGGGCGCGCTCGCCGCGACGCGGTGGATGCGCTCGATGCTCTTCCAGGTCGATCCCCTGGATCCTCTGACCTTTGCCGCGGTTGGTCTCGTGCTGGCCGCCGTCGCCATTGGGGCCACCTGGGTTCCCGCGTTGCGCGCGGCGCGCGTGAGTCCAGTAACGGCGATGCGAGATGATTGAGCTACGACGGCTCAACCCACCAGGTACTCGGACTGGCGGCTATCCAGCATCGCGCACGGAGCGCGGAGTTCAAGCAGGCGCTGAAAGACAACGGCGTGGTGCTCATGACCTGGCAGGAGATCCAACAGGCAACGTATCCAACACCGTGAGGGTGAGCATCATGATTCGAATCTCGACGTTCGTCGCCCTGCCGTGCCTCGTCCTCGCGTCCTCGAGCGCGCTCGCGCAGACGAGCGGAACGCCGCAGGCGCGCGCCGCCTATGCCAAGGCCGTCGCGGTGCGGGACTCGATGGAGCGCGCGCACGGCCACTTCGTCGCGGTCAACGGGATCCGGATGCACTACTTCGAGTGGGGCGACGCGAAGGGCGTCCCGCTCGTCTGGGCGCACGGCTCCGGCAGCGACGGCTACGAGCTCCTCCACGTCGCCCCACGCCTCGCCGAGGCGGGCTACCGGGTGCTCGCCGTCGACTATCGCGGCCATGGCCAGACGCGGGTGAAGGACGTCAACTTCGGCATCTACCACATCGCCGACGACCTCGTCGGGCTGCTCGACTCGCTGAAGATTCCT
>DATFOL010000573.1:0-14446 GCA_035265545.1 Gemmatimonadaceae bacterium
GCGAAGCAGCCACCGCAGAGATCTCTCCGTCGTGACGGCGATGTCGACGCGGCGCTCGCCAGCGCCGCCAAGGTGGTCCGCGCCGAATACTACTATCCATTCATCGCGCACGCGCCGCTCGAGCCGCAGAACTGCACGGCGCGATTCGTCGACGGGAAGGTCGAGATCTGGGCGCCGACCCAGAATCCCACCCCTGGTCGCGCGCTCGTCGCGAAGGCGCTCGGACTCCAGGAGAGCGACGTCACGATCCACCTCGTGCGCGGTGGTGGCGGCTTCGGTCGCCGCCTCATGAACGACTACGTCGTCGAGGCGGCGCGCATCGCGAAGGAGACGGGCGTGCCGGTGAAGCTGCT
The DNA here is from genome assembly GCA_035265545.1 of Gemmatimonadaceae bacterium. GTDB lineage: Bacteria > Gemmatimonadota > Gemmatimonadetes > Gemmatimonadales > Gemmatimonadaceae > AG11. The sequence continues at coordinate 354 of DATFOL010000573.1, forward strand.
CTGGACGCGCGAGGACGACATGCACCACGACTTCTATCGCGCGGCCGGCTTCCACAACTTCACCGGCGCGGTCGACGCGAGCGGCAAGGTGGTGGCGTGGAAGAATCACTTCGTATCGTTTGGTGACGCGGAGAAGTTCGCGACGGCGCCTCAGCAGGGCGCTGTCCCATTCGGTGCAGGTGCCGGCATCGGCGCTGGGGAGTTTCCGGCGCGCTTCGTCCCGAACTTCGCGCTCGACGCGTCGGTGATGCAGCAGTACGTGCCGACTGGCTACCTCCGCGCACCGGGCAGCAACGGCATCGCGTTCGCCACCCAGAGCTTCATCGATGAGCTCGCGCACGCCGCCGGAAAGGATCCGCTTCGGTTCCGGCTCGACCTCCTCGCCGCCGAGCCGGCCGGTACACCGCAGCAGGGTGCGCTCGTCGCATCGCGGGTACGGGGCGTCCTGGAGCTGGTGCGTGACAAGTCGGGATGGGGTGCGCAGAAGCTGCCGCGCGGCACGGGCATGGGCGTCGCGTTCCACTTCAGCCATCGCGGCTACTTCGCGGAAGTGGTGCAGGCCACCGTGAGCCGCACCGGTGTGCTGAAGGTGGACAAGGTCTGGGTCGCCGGCGACGTCGGCAGCCAGATCATCAATCCGAGCGGGGCGGAGAATCAGGTGCAGGGCTCCGTCCTGGACGGCATCGCCGAAGCGCTCGCCCAGGAAATCACGATCGAGAAGGGCCGCGCGGTGCAGAGCAACTTCAACGACTTTCCGCTCATTCGGATGGCGCAGTCCCCGCCGGTGGAGACATACTGGAACATCACCGAGTATCCGCCGACCGGTCTCGGGGAACCGGCGCTCCCGCCCGTCGTGCCGGCCCTGTGCAATGCGATCTTTGCCGCCACCGGTAAGCGCATCCGCTCATTGCCGCTCTCGAAGCAGGATCTGAAGTGGGGGTGACCCGCCGCGGTCGCTGAAACGCGAGTCGGGCCGCTGCGTATTGCCAACTGTGGCGACCGACTCGCAACTTCGGGTCGAGTCGCGGTGCCGGTGAGGCCGTGACTCCGGCACGTTCTACGGCTCCAGCGCGGGAGGATGCGTGGCCATCTCGTTGAGTCGTTGGCGGGCGCGACATCTGCTCGCCGCGTGGACGGTGTACTGGGTCGCCCTCATCGCGTTCGGTGCGCACTCGGCGCTCAGCGCCGTGGCGCGCGCGCTCAACGCGCCGAAAGGACTCGGCTCCATCAGCGCGAGCGTCGACAACGGGATGTTCGTGTTGAACGTGAGCTCCGATCAGGGCGTGTGGCGCGGAACCACGTCGCTCACCGCCATGGCCATCTGGTTCGCCGGCCCGCCGCTGCTGCTCTTTCTGCTCTGGCTCGTGACGCGAAGCTCCCCCGCCGATGTGCGGGAACCCGAGCGCGACTATCGCACCTACTGATCTCGAGGCCGACGCATGGACGACGAGCGACTTCCCGAGACCGAGCCGAGCGGCGCGCTGGTGCCGCCGCCCGTCCATCCACCGACTGCGCTCGCGACGGCTGCTCCTCTCCCGCCGCGACGGTGGGACGACGACGTGGTCGAGGCGCGAGGGGTCGTGGCCAGGCTCGTCACGCGCACCCTCGATGCGCTCGACAACGTCGGCGACTCGATCGCCGCCGCGGTCGGACTTCGCTGAGCGTGCCGGCTGCACGCACCCCGCTCGCCCGACTCCGTCGCCTCTGCCTCGCGCTGCCCGAAGCGCACGAGATGGAGGCGTGGGGTGAGCCGACGTTTCGAGTCAAGAACAAGGTCTTCGCGATGTATGCCTCGCCGGATACTCATCATGGCGCTGGAAGACCGGGCGTGTGGATCAAGACCAAGGCGGTCACCCAGGATCTGCTCCTGCGCGCCGAACCGGTGCGCTACTACTTCCCACCGTACGCCGGAAAAGCAGGGTGGACCGGAGCGTACCTCGACAGGAAGCCGGATTGGGAGAGCATCGCTGATCTGCTGGGCGACGCCTATCGGCTCACGGCGCCCAAAAAGCTGCTGGCGCAGCTCGAGCTAGCCGAGTCGCCGAAGCAGCGGCGGTAGCTCGGCCAGCAGCTGGCGCGAGGAAGCCGATCGAGCGAGCTCCTCGCGTGCGCTCACTTGGCGCCCGCCGGTGCGTCCGCCCGCGACGTGACCGACGCGCCAGCTTCCTCCAGAGGCGCGACGAAGTTGTACGTCTCGAGACGCAGCGTTCCATCGGATGACGCACTGGTATCGAGCTCGTACTCCGTGACCCCACAGTTGGCCACCTCGCCAGCGCGGTCGATCGACAGGATCTCCGATTCGCTCAGCTCCTCCAGGAGGTAGCGCATGCAGAGCACGATCACCTGATGGGCGACGATCAGCACGCGCGAGCCGCGCCGGCTATGGTGCAGGCTGATCGTGTCGAGCACGCTGCGGAGACGAAGGATGACGTCGCACCAGCTCTCGCCACCCGGCGGGCGAAAGTAGAACTTGCCGATGCGCGCCCGCAGCGCGGCCTGCTCGGGAAACTTCTGCTCGATGCCGACCTTGGTGAGCCGGTCCAGCACGCCGAATTCCTTCTCGCGCAACCGCTCGTCGACGATCGTGATCGCATCTGGCGCGATGCCGCCGGCGCGCGCGATGATCGCCGCCGTGTCGCGCGCCCGCAGGTACGGCGATGCGAGCACCACGTTCGGGCGCTCGGCCTCCGTGCGCGCGGCGAACCAGGAGCCCAGTGCGCGCGCCTGCTCCTCGCCGAGTGCGCTCAGTGGCACGTCGACGTCGCGATGCGCGATGTCGATCACCGCCAGGCCCGCGGCGTAGGCCGCGTCACGCGCCACGTTTCCGGCGCTCTCGCCATGCCGTACGATCCAGAGCCGCTCCGGCCACTCCTGCTGCGTCATGGCGCGGGACAGGGTCAAGGTTCGTACCACGGAACGGCGCGCGCTGGACGCGCTCCGTGCGCGCCGACACCTTTGCGCCTCACCGACGTCTCCCACCGACGACTCCGCCCATGAATCGCGAGCTGATCACCACCGCCTTCGAGCTCCCGAACCAGCGCGTTGCGCGCACCCTGGGTGTCGTGCGCGGCATCACCGTCCGCTCACGCTCCGTGTTCGGCACCATCGGTGCGACGTTTCAGACCCTCCGTGGCGGCAACATCACCCTGCTCACCGAGCTGTGCGAGCAGTCGCGCGAGGAAGCGTTCGAGATCATGGTGCGCCACGCGACAGACGTCGGCGCCACCGGAATCGTCGCGGTGCGCTACGACGCGACCGAGATCATGTCGGGGGTGACCGAAGTGCTCTGCTACGGCACTGCCGTCATCGTCGAGCCGGCATAGGCCAGATGGCCCTCACTGCCACGATCTACAATCTCGACGTCCAACTCGCCGACACCGATCGCGGCGTCTACGAGCCGCTCGCGTTCAAGGTCGCGCAGCAGCCGTCCGAGTCCGACGAGCACATGATCGCCCGCGTGCTCGCCTACTGCCTGGAGTACACCGAAGGCATCGGCTTCTCGAAGGGCATCGCCGAACCCGAGGAGCCTGCGCTCTTCGTCCGCGACCTCACCGGCGCACTGCGTGTCTGGATCGACATCGGCTCGCCCGACGCGACGCGCCTCCACAAGGCGAGCAAGCTCGCCCCACGCGTCGCCGTCTACACCCACAAGGATCCGTCGCAGCTCCTTCGCCAGCTCGACGGCGAGCGCATCCACCGCGCCGACCAGCTCGAGCTCTACGCCCTCGACCGCGAATTGGTCGCCGCACTCGTGGAGCATCGAGACCGCCGGACGACGTTCGATCTCACGGTAACGGAAGGCCACTTGTACGTCGCGATCGATGGCGAGTCGCTGGAAGGCACGGTGGAGCGAATCGCGCGGTAGGCGTCAGTCCGTGAGTGCGGACGTGGGAGCAGATCCCTCGACTCCGCGCTGCGCGCTCCGCTCGGGATGACACAGGCCGTCATCCCGAGCGAGCGTAGCGAGTCGAGGGATCCGCACGTCCACGCCCGGCAGGCAGAAGCGTCCGGAGGCCGTTGCGCACCCGCGCACCCGCCCACTCCTGCGCACCACTCACCCCGCCGCATACCCACGCAACCGCACCAGCATTCGCGCATCCGTAGCCGTAGCGTCATCGAGCTTCGGCGTCTCGATCACCTTCGGCACCCGCGCCAACCGTTCGTCGGTCATGATCCGGCGGAACGGCCCCTCGCCCAGCGAGCCTTCGGCGATCAGCTCATGCCGGTCCCGCCGCGACGCGAACGGCGTCTTGGAGTCGTTGAGGTGCATCACGCGCACTCGCGCCAGCCCGAGCGCGTCCTCGAGACGCGCGATCACCCCGTCGTAGTCGTTCACGAGGTCGTAGCCCGCCGCGTAGATGTGGCAGGTGTCCACGCACACGCCTACGCGGTCGCGCTGCGTCACGTCGATGCGCTCGATCAGCGTCGCCAGCTCCTCGAACGTCGAGCCGAGCGCCGTCCCCGATCCGGCCGTCGTCTCGAGGCAGACGATCGTCGAGCCCGGCGCCTGGGCCAGCGCCTCGCTGATCGCGTCCGCGTTCCGTGCGATGCCCGCGTCGCGGTCGTCCATGAAGTTGCCGGGGTGGGACACCAGATAGTCGAGTCCGAGCGCTCCGCAGCGGCGAAGCTCGGACACGAAGGACGCGATCGACCGCGCACGCAGGGTCGGGTCCGGGCTGGCGAGGTTGATCAGGTATGAGTCGTGGGCCATCGTCGCCGTGACGGCGGTGTCGGCGAGCCGCTCGCGGAACACTCGGCACTCCTCGTCCACGCAATCGCGCTCCGCCCAGCGGTTCGCCATCTTCGTGAACAGCTGCATCGCCGTCGCCTCGATCGCGGCGGCGCGAGGTGGCGCCTCGGGCACTCCGCCGGCCGTGCTCACGTGCGCGCCGAGGAGAAGCGACTCCGTGCTCACTGGCTCAGGCGCCGAACTCCGGCGCGCGTCCGCGCAGCACCCGGCCGCAGCGAGGGCAGTGGATGTCGCCGGTTTCGACGAGTGCATAGTCGAACGAGCGGCCGCATTCGCACTGCGACTCGAGGCCTTCGTGTCCGCATCCGATGCAGAAGTCGTCGTCGGCGTCGTACGGTCGGAATCGGCCGCATACCGGGCACCGCTTCGTGACCGATGCCGTCACCGCGCCCCGCGCAGCCAGCTCTCCGGATCGACGGCGCGTCCCTGCGGCCGGATCTCGAAGTGCAGATGCGGACGCAGGTCGGGATCCGAGACCCCGACCGCGCCGATGACGTCTCCCTTCCGAACCGTCGCGCCCTTTCGGACGTTCGCGCTGTTCAGCGACGCGTAGATCGAGTAGTCGCCCGCGCCGTGCTGCACGATCACGGTGAGCCCGTAGGTGCCGAGCTGCCCTACGCTCACCACCGTGCCGGGCGCCACCGCGTGCACGGACGTTCCTGTCGCCGCGGCGATGCCGATCCCGTTCCACCGCGTCATCGTGTTGTTCGGGTTCACCACCCGGCCGAACCGGTAGAGCACCGTGCCGTCTACGGGCCAGTCGAGCCGACCGAGATCGCTCGTGCGCAGCATGCTCGTCTCGCGCGGTGCATTGGGGCGTGTCGCCACGCTGCGCCGCCGCTCGGTCTCGATCGACGCGATGACGCTCGTCAGTCGAGACTCGGAGGCGCGCAGGCGTGCCAGCCGGTCGAGGATGTCCTGGGTCGAACGCTGGACGTCCTGCAGGTTCGCCGTGCGCTCGCCACGCAGCCGCGCCAACCGGTCCTCCTCGAGCTGCTTGTCGGTCCGGTTCTCCTCGACCGCGTCGCGAAGCCGCACAAGGTCGGCGCGCTGCCGGGCGACCTGGTCGCGCAGCGTCTGCACCCGTGTCACGAGCGAGCGATCGTGTGTTGCGATCTCGTGCAGGTATTTGTATCGCGCCACGAGCTCGCCGAACGAGCGCGCTGTGAGCAGGGCCTCCGCCGAGTAGAGTGGTCCCCGCTTGTAGATGTCCACCAGCCGGTGCTCGAGCGTGGTCCGTCGGCCCGTCAGCTCGCGCTCCGCCGTCTGCATCCGGGACGTCGTCTCGTCCACGTCGCGGGTGATCGCCGCGAGCTGGCGGTCGAGCGTCGCGATCACGCGCTCAGTCGCCTCGCGCTGCCGCTCGAGGTTGGCCACCTCCTCGCGCAGCTCGTGCACGTTGCCCTGGAGGTTCGCCATGCGAGTCTCCAGCTCGGCGCGCTCGCGGCGGATGCGGTCGAGCTCCTCGCGCTGTGCGCGAAACCGCGCTTCGATCGACTGCGCGGCGAGCGGAGCGGGGAGCAGCAGCAGCATCGCGACGAGCGCGACGCCCAGCCTGCGGCGCGTCACACCCGGCGTAGATGCCTCCCCACCGACACCGCGCTTCCCGCCAGCCCGATCAGTGCGCCGAACAACAGCCCGAGCACCGCTACGCGCGCGTCGAAGAAGATGGTCTGGATCACGTACTTGTTGATCAGCGACTGGGCGAGCCAGGTGAGCACGAGCGCCAGCAACCCGCCCATCACGCCCTTCGCGAACCCCTCGACGAGGAACGGGCGGCGGATGTAGCCGTCGGTCGCCCCGACCAGTCGCATGATGGAGATCTCCTTCGCCCGCGCGAGCACCGTCATCCGGATCGTCGCGCCGATGATGATCACCGACACCACCGCGAACACCAATCCGAGGATGAGGCCCGCGATCCCGGCGATGTTCCGGAGCCGATACAGCTTCTCGATCCACTCCTCGCCGTACCGGATGTCATCGATGAACGAATACGCCTTCACCCGTTCGGCGACGCGCTTCACCGTGGCCGGATCGCGCTGTCCCGGCCGGAGCCGGAGATCGATCGAGCCTGGCAGTACCGCACCCTCGAACACGTCGCGGAACTCGCCGAGTTCGGTCTGGGCGCGCTTCAGCGCCTGCTCCTGGGTCACGAGCTGCGCGGAGAGCACTTCCGGGAAGCTGGCGATGTCGCTCGCTGCCTGCGCGACGTCCTCGGGCGCAGTGCCGTCGGCGACGAACGCACGGATCTCCACCCGGTCCTCGAGACGCTCCAGCGCCTCGCGGATGTTCAGCGCCACGAGCCCGAACAGGCCGAGCGCGAACAGCGAGAACGCGATCGTCGTCACGCTCAGCGCGCTGAGGAGCGGCGCGCGCTGGAAGGTCTCGAACGCTTCGCGAATCGGGCGCATCAGGGTACTCGCTTCGCCGTCGCCGTCGGCTCGGCGGAATCGAAGACGATCTGTCCGCGCGCCATCTCGATCGTGCGGAACTCCTGCCGGCGGATCAGCTCGAGGTTGTGCGTCGCCATGATGATGGCCGTGCCCGCGGCGTTGATCTCGCGCAGTAGCTGGAAGACGCCGCGCGTCGCGCGGTCGTCGAGATTCCCCGTCGGCTCGTCAGCGACGAGGGCGAAGGGATCGTTCACCAGCGCCCGCGCGATCGCGACGCGCTGCTGCTCGCCCCCCGAAAGCTCGCTCGGGAACGCGCGCCCCTTGGCGGCCAGACCGACCTGGGTGAGCACGCGATTCACCTTGCCGCCGATCACCGCCGAGGGCGCCCCGATCACCTCGAGCGCGAAGCTCACGTTTTGCTCCACGGTGCGATGCTCGAGCAGTCGGAAGTCCTGGAACACGATGCCGAGCTTCCGGCGGAGCTTCGCCACGTCGCGTTGCGTGGCGTTCACCGAGCTCGTGCCGCTCACGCGCACCTCGCCCGACGACGGCCGCTCGTCCAGGTAGACCATTCTGAGCAGCGTCGTCTTGCCGGCCCCGCTCGCGCCGGTGAGGAAGACGAACTCTCCCTTGTTCACCAGCAGGCTCACGTCGTTGACGGCGGTGCCCGTGCGCGGGTACGTCTTCGTGACGCGGGTGAAGCGGATCATCGGGATGACGCAGGGGTGACCAGATCCGTCTCCTCGTCCTCGAGGTCGATCAGCTGCCAGCTCGAGCGCGCCGTCACCGTGTCGATGACGGCCTTGAGCAGGCCGATGAGGATCGGGCCGATCAGGATGCCCGCGAGCCCGAAGGTGTACACCCCGGTGATCAGCGCGACGAACATCCAGTAGAAGTTGAGCACGCGAGAGCGGTCGGCCGCGATCTTCGGGCGCAGATACATCGAGATGAAGACCGTGTTCACGAACGTGCCGATCACCACCATCGCGATCGCGGCTCCCATCTGGTCACGGAAGATCGCGAGCCAGATGGCTACCGGCACGTACACGCTCCACGAGCCCACGATGGGGAAGAACCCGATGATGAAGCTCACCACTGCCAGTGCCCCCGCGAGCGGCACCCGGAAGGCGAGGTTCATCCCGAGGATGATCAGGCTCTTCAGCGTCTGGGTCAGCAGCGTCGAGTAGATCGCGCCGTACAGCACTCCGCGCACGTTCATCTCCAGCGCGTGGCGCAGCTCGGCGTAGCGCGGTGCGATCTTGCTCGAGACGTACTTCCCGACGTTCTCGGCTTCGATCAGGATGTAGAACGCGGTGAAGATGAAGATCGTCGCCGCGATCGAGAACCCGGCGAGCGCCGATCGCAGCATCAGCGGCAGCCGCGTACCATAGGCGGTCGCCTCGGTCACCCATCGGCCCGCCGACTCCGACGCGTTGGAGGCCTTCAGGAAGGGGATTCGTCGTACCGACTCGTTCACCTTCGTCGCGATCTCCTCCTGGTGCGTCGCGATGTAGCCGCCGACGTCCGACAGCTCGCTGTAGCTGTAGGCCAGCACGAGCAGGATCGGCACGATCACACCGAGCAGCGTGAGGATCGCCGAGAGTGTCGGACGATTCGTGCGGTTCAGGATCCAGCCGTACAACGGCCGCAGGTAGAACCCGATGATCAGCCCCAGGACGGCGGCGATCACCACGTGGCGCACCATCCACAGGAACAGCACGAGCACCACCGCGCCCAACGTCGTGGTGATGAAGATGCGACGCAGCTCCGGCAGCGTCAGATCGGCGACGCGCGCATTCAGTCGCCGGTCGATGCGTCGGCGCTCGCCTTCCGTCTCGCTCGTGATGACGATCGGTTCAGTCATCAGTGCAGTGCATGCTCGATGTCGGCGATCAGATCAGCCGCGTCCTCGATCCCGACGCTCAGCCGCAGGAACCCGTCCGGCAACCCGCTCTTCGCCCGTTGCTCCGGCGTGAGGTGCGTGTGCGACGTGAACCGTGGCTCGCTCACCAGGGAGTCTACCCCGCCGAGGCTCGGAGCGTGCCGAATCAGTCTCAGCTTTCGCACGAATCGGTCCGCCGCCCGGCCGCCGCCGGCCAGCTCCAGCGCGAGCATCCCGCCAAAGCCGTCCATCTGCTCCGCCGCCACCTCGTGGTCGGGGTGCGAGGCCAGTCCGGCGTAGTGGACGGCGCGCACCTCCTTCCGCTCGGAGCACCAGGTGGCGATTCGCATCGCGTTCTCGTTCTGGCGCTGGATCCGTATGTCCAGCGTCTTGAGCCCGCGCTCGAGCAGCCAGCAGGCGAAAGGATCGGGCGCTTGCCCCCAGAGGATCATCTTCTGCCGCACTTCCTCCACGTACGACGTCGTCCCCAGGACCGCGCCACCCATCACGTCGTTATGCCCGTTGAGGAGCTTTGTCGTCGAGTGGATCACCACGTCGGCGCCGTGCTCCAGCGGCCGGAAGTTGATCGGCCCGGCGAACGACGAGTCCACCACCAGTGCCAGCCCGCTCTCGTGGGTGAGATAGCTCAGCGGACGCAGATCGATCACGCGGCAGGTCGGGTTCACGGGCGATTCCAGAAACACGGCGCGCGTCTCCTTGCGCAACCGCTTCCGCCAGCCGCGCGCCTCGAACGGATCGACCAGCGTCACGTCGATCCCGAGCGCGGTGAACTCTTCGGTGAGCAGCCGTAGCGTGCCCCCATAGATGTCGCGGCACGCCAGCAGGTGGTCGCCCGGACGCAGGAGCGCCATCAGCGCGCACGCCGTCGCGCCCATACCGCTGGACAGCACCACCGCCGCTTCGGCGCGCTCAAGCGCCGCGAGCTTTCGCTGCACCACCTCGGCGTTGGGCGCGTTGCCGTGGCGCGGATCGCGCAGCTCTTCGGACGTCCCCACCTCCTGCACGTAGCTCACGCTCTGCTGCAGGGGCGTCACCACGGGCGAGTCCGCGTCGTGCGCGGGCTCGCCGGCGTGGACGGCCAATGTTGGCAACGAGTAGGTGCGCGTGCGTCTACTGGAGGACACGGCAGGAAAGGAAGGGCGCCGGGTCAGGCGAAATGTCCGCGGCGTGTATGCGAGTCCAGATCGGGCTTCACCACCCGTACCAGCTCTGACGGCGACGCGCCCGCGATGTCACGAAGCACGACGTCGCCGCGCTTCACCGCCTCGTCCACCACCACCGTCGCCAGCTCCTGCCGGCGAGGTCCGTACACCCATGCCAGCTCGCCGTCCACCAGCAGACGTGCGTGGGCGTCCTCGGGGCTGAGCCGCACCTGCGGGCCGCGATCGGGATCGGAGATCCGGGTGCCGATGAATTGCGAGACCCGGAGTGGTCGATTGCGCTTGTCCTCAGTCATGCCGGATGCCGATCCCTCCCACCGCGATGTAACCCTCGTCCGTTCGCATCACCAGGCGGCGTCGGTGCAGGGCGTCGAGGACCGCCTCCGCGTCGGACTCCTGTCCGCCGAGCGCGCTCGCGAGGTCCGCCGGCCCGGTGCGTCCCAATTCGTAGACCTTCTCCCACGCGGCCCGCTCGCCGTCGTCGACCATTCCGACCACCCGCGCGCCGTCGTCCGTCTCGAGCACCAGCGCCAGGCCGTGCCGCTCGAGCACCGTCTCGATCGCGTCCCAGTGATCGTCCGTGACGCCGCGGAACAGGAAATACGCCTCCCGGTCCGTCCGCTCGGCGCTCGCGTAGCGCAGCAGCAGCTTGGCGATCACCTCGTCGGCGCACGAGAAGTCGATCATCCCCACGTGCGAGAAGTCGATCACCGTGAGCGACCGTTCGCGCGAGTCGGCGAGCAACGCCTCGATCTGCGTGCGCACCGCGGCCCCTGTCGGGCGCGTGACCAGATTGGAATAGAGCTCGCACGACACCATCTGGCGCAGCACGGAGCTCACGTCGATATGCATCATCATCGCGGGCCCCCGGCGACCCGCTCTGGTATGGTGACCTGAACCTGTGACCCCGGGAACGGGGCCAGCTTCTCCTGAAGCGGGACGTCGTCATCCCAGCTCGGCACGATGGCGATTCGCGCCCGCCCGCTCCGCACGCTCACCTTGCCGTCCCATCGGCCGACGTACCGCCGTACGCCCGCAAGCCCCTGGCCACGACCGGGGTCGCGGAACCGGCTCACCCCGCGGACGACCGCTTCCTCGAGCGCCTCCGCGTCGTCCCACCGGTCGCTCCGAACCCGGCCGGGCGCGCTCTCGAGCGACTCGCGAAAGCCGCAGCCGGCGTCGCACACCGCGATCACCACCACCCGCCGTCCGAGGCGCTTCCGCCACGTGTAGGTCTGCACGGCCACCCACCCGCCGCGCCCCGCGTGCTCGACGATGTTCTGACAAACTTCAGACAGCGTCATCGCGAACCCGACGGTCGCCTTGGCGTCGATGTTCAACTCCTTCGACAGAATCTGCTGCGCCTTCTGCTGGATCCGCCCGACGACCTCGTGCACGTCCTCGCTCTTCACCACCGGCGTGATCTCGAGCAGCACCGTCGATTCGCCGCCGCGCGCCTTCGGCACCGACCCGTGCAGGTCGAACAGCTCCTCGGCGTGGCGAAAGAATCCGGTGCGCGCCCAGTAGGATGAGGTCTCCTCGTTGTCGGGCGCCGTGAAGCTTGGGCGCTCGCGCCGCGTCTGACCGAGTGTGAGCAGCGCGGTCAGGCCGAATGGCGAGGCCCAGCGCGTGTGACGAGCGTCGACGATGACCTTTGCGTCTGCCGGTACGGCTGCGAGCTGTTCCACCACCTGCTCGAACGAGTGATCGTCCAGCGAAGGTGGTACGGTGATGACGCTGGTCACGTGAGGCTGAGCTCTCCGCGCAGGTGGGACGCGAGTCCGGTGACGCCCCGGTGCCTGACGTTACGGGCCGCGGCCAGTCCGGCCGCTTTCATCGCGTCCGCTAACTTATCACCGGCGACCATCCTGGAGAAATAGGTTGCCCCCCAAACATCCCCACAGCCGGTCGGATCCAGCGATTCGTCCACCGGCTCGGCTGGCACTAGCGCCGTTCGGACCGCTCCCAACCCACCGGTGCCGCCTCGCGGCGCCGTCGATAGCCCGGTGCGCGGCGGAAGATCGCGGATCGAATCGAAGCCAGGGGCAGCCACGTAGATCGCTCCGCGCTTCCCCAACGTGACGAACAGGCACGAGACGCCTGCCGCGATGGCGGTCGCCGCGAGGCTGAGCGGATCAGGCGCCACCATCGCCAGCTCGTCTTCGTTCATCTGAAGGAAATCGAAGCAGCGACACCACTCGGCGATGTCGGGGATCGGACGCAGCGTGCGCATCCCGTCCGGCTGAACCGCCCACGCCATCATGTGCAGGTCGCAGTGGATCGGCCCCGCGAAGTGCTGACGAATCAGCTTCGTCGTCTCCAGGTCCAGCTCCCAGCCGCTCAGAAAGTTGATCAGCAGTGCATCGACGCGAGCGTCGTCGAGCAGGGGCTTGAGCGCGAGCCAGCTCCACGCCGGAAGTCCACCCGTGAGGCGCTCCGTTCGACGCTCTTCGGAGTGGTAGCGCAGCTCGACGCGCTGGGCGGGGTAGGGCACCGCCATCAGCGACGCATCCGGCGCCATGCGTCGCAAGGTGCGCAGGAACTCGCGCGCCCGCGCCGCGAGATCGTTGCCCACCATCATGATCGGCACGATCTCCCAGTCGTCCGGCAGCGCCGCATCGAGCGCGCTCAGCGAGTACGTGATCCCGCCCCACTCCTCGACTGGCGCACTGCGCGTGTCGCGGCCGTGGATGACGTCCCAGACGAGGCTGCCGATCACTCCGATGCGCTTCTTCTGTTTCGTACCGCCGGAAGCTTCCGTCGGCGCCGCGACGACTGGCGTCACACGCCTCCCAGATGCTGCTGCTTGAAGCTGGCCACCGCGCCGACGACGCCCGCGCTGCCCGGCAGGCTCCCCGACACGATTCGCACCGCCCGGACCGCCGGCATGAAGGCCCGGCGACGGACCTCGGCGCGCAACGGCACGAACAGCGCATCGCCCGCCGCCGTCACACCGCCGGCCACGACGACGGTGTCCGGATTGAACGTGTTCAGGAGATTCGCGATCCCGGCGCCGAGGTAGCGCGCCGTGTCGCGCACGATCTCGTTCGCCACCTGGTCGCCGGCCTTCGCCGCGTCGTACACCGTCTGTGCCGTGATCGTGTCCAGCTTTCCGCCGACCATGAACGGCATCATCGACGCACTCTCCTCGCGCACGAGCACCTCGCGCGCCCGCGTCGCGATCGCCGGGCCGCTCGCATACGCCTCGAGACACCCGTAATTCCCACACTTGCAGTGCCGGCCGTTCAGATCGATCGTCGTGTGGCCGATCTCACCAGCCATGTCCGACGCGCCGTGGAACAGTGCACCGTCGAGGATCAGTCCTCCGCCGATTCCGGTGCCGATCGTCAGGCCGATCACGTTGCGCCCGCCCCGCGCTGCGCCCTGCCACCACTCGCCGAACGTCGCGCAGTTGGCGTCGTTGTCGAGCGTCGTCGGTAGATGGAGGCGGTCGTGGATCCGGTCGCGCAGCGGGAAGTCTTTCCAGCCGAGATTGGGCGCGACGAGCACGATCCCACGCTCGCGGTCGAGCGGCCCCGGCGCGCCCACGCCGATGCCGATGAAATCGTTGCGGGTTGCGCCCGTCTCACTGATCGCGTCCAGGAACACACCCTCTACCAGCCCGACGATTCGCTCGGCCACCGCTTCGTCGCCCGCCGCGGAGTTCGTCGGGATCGACCGCATCGCCAGGTGGCGCGATCCGTCGATCGTCATCGCGCCCGCGACGATGTTCGTGCCGCCGAGGTCCACTCCGATGATGTACTGCTGGCGCGCCGTGGTCATGCGAGAGCGTCTCGTGAGAGGATGAGCCTTCGCGCGTGCTCGGCCACCAGCTCGGCCGTGAGCTCGCGCATGCAGCGGAAGTGTGTGAGCGGGCAGCGGCGGGG
>DATFOL010000574.1:0-4289 GCA_035265545.1 Gemmatimonadaceae bacterium
GTCCTGCGCCGCGGCGGCGTGGCTCTCGGCGGTGCGCGCGATGGCCTGCACGTCGGCCACGGCGCTCTCGGCGGCGGTCAGGTTCGCTTCTGCAGCGTCGGAGACGCCGCCCGCGGCGACGCGGGTCTTCGCGGCGGCGGAAGAGATGGAGGAGAGCGCCTCGTCGATGTCGCGCGAGACACGCTCGATCTCGGCCACCCTCGCCGTGCTCGTCTCCATCGCCCGCGCGCTGCTGGCCACGCGTGAGGTCACGTTCCCGGTGAGCTGCACGATGTCGGTCGCGGCGACGTGCGAGCTGGCAGCCAGGTTGCGGACCTCGTCGGCCACCACGGCGAAGCCGCGGCCGGCGTCGCCGGCCCGAGCGGCTTCGATCGCGGCGTTGAGGGCGAGCAGGTTCGTCTGGTCGGCGATGGAGCTCACCGTCTGAACAAACCGATTGATGTCCTCCACGGTGGTGCCGAGTGCGCGAACCTCGCTCGTGGCGGTCTCCACGCTTCGCTTCACCTCCTTGAGAATGCCGAGCGCGCGATCGATCTCGGTGCGCTTGAGCGCGGCCGTGGTTTCGATGTCGCCGGCGAACGCGGTGACCTCGGCGGAGCGCTGCTTCACGCCGTCGCCAATCTGGTGGATCGCCTGCAGCGTCTGATCGACGGTGCGCAGACGGCTGACCTGCTGTTCGGCTCCAAGCGATACCTCGGTCATCGACGTCGCCATCTGCCCGGCGGACAGGGCGATCTCCTCCGAGACCGTGGCGAGCTCGGTGGCCGAGCTGGCGACGTCCTCCGAGGTCTGCGCCGCCACCGAGACGACCTTCGACAGCGAGTCACCGGTCTGGTTCATCGCATCGGCGAGGATCTGGAACTCGGCCGGCAGCCGCTGATCCGTCCGCATCGTGAGATCTCCCTCGCTGAGCGAGCGAGCGTGGCGCACGAGTAGAGCGAGCGGAGAGCTGATCGAGCGCACCGTCACGACGACGCCGAGCGTGCCGGCGATCGCGGCGCAGCCGATGAGCAGGAGGAGCACGAGGGACCGCTGGTTGGAGTCGGCGGTGAGGCCTTCCGAGACCGACGCCACCTTCGCCGCCTTCAGCTCGCCGAGCTTCTCGATGTCCGCGAGCAGATCGCCGACGACGGCGTGGGCGCGTGCGTCCTCGGTCGCGGCCTCGCTGGTGCGGCCGACGTCGAGCAGCCGATGGGCCAGCGCGTAGCGGACCTCGAGGTCGGAGAAGCGCGAGTCGATCGAGGCGATGAGCCCGGCCTCCTCACTCTTTCGTGCCTCCGAATCAGAGGAGTGGCTCAATCGCGAGTTCATCGCGCGCTGCACGCGATGGGCGTCCCATCCGTAGCGACGAAACGAGGCGAGGGCCGTCGTGTCCCGCGACTGCACATAGCGACTCGCGGCCTCGATCGTCTGCGCGATGTCCGCGGAGAGCTCGGCGCTCTGCCGGGCTTCCTCCTGCACGCCGGCGAGCGTGGTGCTGATCGTACCGGACATCTGGCTCATCGTGCGCCGCGCGAGCACTCCGGCGACGAGCAGCAGGATGATGAGCGCGGTGAACCCACCGATCAGGCGGCCGCGGATGGTGCCGCGCTGCGACCACGATGCAGCGCTCATGGTGCTCCCTGCGCGACGCGGAGCACGCCGCGGTCGATCCGCGTCATGACGACAGTCTTCCCGACGGGATCGCCGTCCGGGCGGAAGTGGATGGCGCCCGTGACGCCCTTGTACGCCGTGCTGGCCGTCAGCGAGGCGAGGTCATCGCGAATCCTGCGACGGTCACCACCGGCGCGGACGGCCGCGGCGTAAACGAGCATGGTGGCATCGTAGGCGAGCGCCGCGTTGTTGTCGGGGCGCATCCGAAAGCGCTCCGAGAAGCGTGCGACGAAGCTCTGCGCTTCGGGGCGCGGATCCTCGGCGGTGAACGGTACGCCCACGTAGACCCCCTGCGAACGCGCCGTGTCTGCGCTCAGCCCACTCCAGCCGTCGCCGCCCATGAGATCCGCGCCGAGCTGCTGTCGGCGAGCCTCGCGCAGAAAGGCCAAGCCCGAAACATCGGTGCCGGCGATGAACACCACGTCGGGAGCCGACTGCTTGAAGTACGTCACGTACGCGTCGAGCGGCTGATCGGCACCCGCGGCGATCGGATCCATGCTGATCACCTGTCCCCCGAAGCCTCGACGAAACGCATCGGCGAGGCCCCGGCCGTAGGTGTTGTTCTCGTAGAGGATCGCGGCGCGTGTTCGACCGAGCGCGCTGGCGAACTTCGCGATGTCGTGGCCGTTGGACGAATCGCTCGAGATGACGCGGAACGCCCAGGGCGAGATGCCGGTGAGTGCGGGCGACGTGGCGGTGGTGGCGACCGCGGCGAGCCTACCGTCGTAGACCTGCGCGGCGGCGACCATCGCGCCGGAGTTCACGTGCCCGACGACGGCGACGACCTCCTTCGAATCCACGAACCGCTGCGCAATGCGGCTGGCCGTCTGCCCACTCCCCTCGTCATCCTCGAAGAGGATCTTCAGCGGGGAACCCGCACGCTCCGGTCTCGCGTTGATCTCCTGGAGCGCGAGCTCGATCCCGCGGCGATTCATCGCGCCGTATCCCTCCTTCCAGGGACCAGCCGCGCCGAAGGTGAGTGGACCGTTGGCGCCGCCCGAGCAGCCCACCAACAGAATCATCAACAGGAAGCGCTTCATGGCCTTGCGAAGAGAGGAATCCACATCTGCGCCGGGCAGCAGCGAGGACGTCCCTCAATGACGAGCTGAAGCGCTGTGGAGCAACGAGGACGTGTACGCGGTGGCACTCTCTGTGCCCCTCACAATTCGGCAGTCAACAATTACTCGAGTTGGTCGAGGATCAATGCAAATTCTCGTGACGGGCGGCAGCGGGGTGGTGGGGGCTGGCACGGTGACGGAGCTGATCGCCCGCGGACACACGGTGCGCCTGCTCGCGCGGCATGCGAGCGACGATGCGCGGCAGTGGACGACTGGCGTCACACCGGTGGTCGGCGACGTGAGCGATCCAACGTCGATCCGGGGTGCAGCGGACGGCTGCGAAGCCGTGCTGCACGTGGCGGGCATCGTCGAGGAGTCGCCGCCGAACGTGACGTTCAAGCGCGTCAACGTGGAGGGCACGGCGAACATCTGCATCGAGGCCGAGCGGGCCGGCGTGCGTCGCTTCGTGTTCGTGTCGTCGCTCGGCGCGCCGGAAGGCGCGTCGGACTACCACCGCTCCAAGCGCGACGCGGAGGCCATCGTCGAGCACTTCAAGGGAAGCTGGACGATCTGCCGTCCGGGGAACGTCTACGGACCCGGTGACGACCAGATCTCCGTGATGCTGCGGCTCGTCCGTGGCGTGTCGCCAATTGTCCCGAAGATCGGCTCGGGTGATCAGACCTTCCAGCCGATCTGGTGGGAAGATCTGGCCGCGGCGCTCGCGACGGTGGTGGAACGGGACGACCTCGGCGGCCAGGCGCTCGACATCGCGGGCGGCGAGGTCACGTCACAGAACGACCTGCACCAGCGCATGAGCCGCATCACGGGGCGCGAGGTGCAGAGCATCCCGGTGCCAGAGATGTTCGCCACCTTCGGTGCCAAGGCGGTGTCGATGGTCGGGTGGAAGATCCCGTTCAACGACGCCGAGCTGCAGATGCTGCGCGAAGGGAACACAATCAAGGAGGGGCGGCCGAACGGGCTGGATATTCTGGGCATCACGCCGACAGCGCTGGACGTCGGGCTGCGCAAGCTCGCCGAGCTTCAGCCGGAGCAGCTACCGTCGCAGGGTGTGGGGACGTTGAAACGGAAGCGCTTCTGGGCGGACATCGCCGGCTCGAAGCATTCACCCGAGACATTGTTCACGCGCTTCCGTACCCAATTCGACGACGTGACGCCGGTGTTCGTCGACGCCAAGGCGGAGCCGCGCGCGACGGACGTCATCGAGGAAGGCGAGACACTCACGCTCGCGCTGCCGATGCGCGGGCACGTGCAAGTGCGCGTCGCGGCGATGGAGCCGCGGCGCGTGACACTCCTGACGCTCGAGGGGCACCCGCTCGCGGGCGCGGTGCGCTTCCTGTGCGAGCCGCGCGGTAACGCGGTCCGCTTCCAGGTGGAGGTCTACGACCGTCCGGCGAACGTGATCGACTTCATCGCGATGCGTGCGATCGGGGACCGCCTCCAGGACCACACCTGGTCGCACGTGGTCGAGAAGATGATCCAGGTGAGTGGCGGCGCGGCGCCCGAAGGCGTGCAGCACGAGACCGAGTCGCTGGACGACGAGGAGGCCACAGCGATCGA
>DATFOL010000575.1:0-3410 GCA_035265545.1 Gemmatimonadaceae bacterium
CCACCGATCGGGGCGCCTTCCGAGCGCATCCGGACCGCCACGTTCACCTCGCCGACTGGAGTGCGGATCGCCTCGACTCCCGCCTCCCGTGCGACGTCCTCGATGAGCAGGCTGCTCGAGAGATTGGTCACGACCGGCCCGTGCCGGTGCCGGAGGACGAGCTTCGCGGCGAGCGCGAGGGTGTATTCCTCGCCGATCGCGCGCCCCTCCTCACTGACGACCGCCAGCCGGTCCACGTCAGGATCGACGGCCAGGCCGATGTCCGCTCCGCTCTCCTTCACGAGCGCCTCGAGCGCGGAGAGGTTCTCCGGCAGGGGCTCCGGCTCGCGCGGAAAGCGACCGTCCGGCTCCATGTTGATCGCCACCATCTCGCAGCCGAGCGCCTCGAGCAGCATCGGCATGATCGTCGCCCCCGCACCGCGGACGCAGTCCAGCGCGACCTTGAATCGGCGCCGTCGGATGGCCTCGACGTCGACGTACGGGATGGCCAGCACCGCGGCCAGATGACGAGCCGCCACCTCGCCGTCCGTGATCACCGTGCCCAGGCGGTCCCACGTCGCCTGCTGCACTCCGGTGTCCAGCAGCGCGCGCATCGCGGCGCCCTGGCTGGCTTCGAGAAAAAGTCCGCTCGAGCCGATGAGCTTGAGCGCGTTCCACTCGACCGGGTTGTGGCTGGCGGAGACCATCACGCCTCCCGCGGCGTGATGGTGTTCGACGGCGAGCTGGCATCCCGGCGTGGTGGTGAGTCCGATGTCGACCACGTCGCAGCCGGTCATCTGCAGGGTCCCGACGACGATTCGGTGCACCATCGGCCCTGAGACCCGACTGTCGCGTCCGACCACGATCCGGCGCGAGACCCCCTGAGCCAGTGACCAGGCGCCGAATGCCCCGGCGTAACGCGCCACCACCTCGGGAGTCAGCGCCTCGCCCACCCGTCCGCGAATGCCCGACACGCTCACCATCAACCCCGCCGTGCCCTGCGCCATGCCGCCTCCGTGGAGAGAAGCCGAAAAGTAGTTCTGCACAGGGGCAGAACAAGCGGATGGGACGGCTTCGCGACGACGCGTGCGCACGTAACCTCGACGCGCTTCGAGCGTCCTCATCGGGCACCGCTTCTCCCTCTCACCGTTCCTCTCCTGGCTGTCGCGACCCGCTTCCCCGTGCGGCTCAAGATGGCCGCGCTTGCCGGCGCGGCCGTCGTGCTCACGCTTGGCGTCGTGCTCTTCCCGACGTATGCGCGCGTTCGGAGCGCGCTGGCGCGCGGACAGGGGGATCGGCTCGTGTACCTCGCCCGCGCCACTGCTCTCGGCATCTCCGGCGATTCGGCGCTCGACGGCACGTATGCCCGCGAGTTGATCCGCCGCGCTCGCGTGGACAACGCCGGCGTCCTCGGCGCGGGCAACGACCTGATCGCGATCGAGCTCGTCTCGCGCGATTCCGCCGGTGCTTTCCAGCTCGCGGCGAATAGCGACCGTGAGCAGGTCCCCGCCGGATCGTGGTCACCCCCCGACCGCCTCGACCAGACCGTGGCTGCGGGTCGCGCGGCCGCGACGGGCATCTACGACTTCGGCCTCGACCGAGCGCTGAGCGCCGGCGCGCCGATCGTGTCCAACGATCGCGTCGTGGGTGCGATCGTGGTCACAGGGCGCGCCGACGGCCTGATCATCGAAGCTCGCTCGGCGGTGCTCGACCTGCTCATCTACTGCGCGAGCGCCCTGGCGCTCGCCGTCGCGCTGGCCTTCTTCAGTGCGTCGCACTTCACACGCGGCGTCACCCGTCTCTCGCATCAGGCCGATCGGGTCTCGCGCGGCGAGCTTCGCCACGAGCTCGCCTTCGAATCGGACGACGAGCTGGGCGAGCTCGCCGGGTCGTTCCGCAAGATGACTTCGGGGCTTCGCGCGTTGATCGCCGATCTGGACACGTCCGCGGCCGATGTCGCGTCGACGGCCGAGACGCTCGCGTCGAGCGCCCAGCAGATGGCGGCGTCGACCCACGAAGTCTCAACTGCCGCGGGCGCGATCGCCGATGCGGCGGTGACCCAGACCAAGGGGGTCAGCAACGCATCCGAAGCGTCGAGCCGCGTCGCCACGCGCGCCGTCATGGTCGCGAGCAACGCCGAGCAGGCGCGCAACGCCGCCGATGTGGCCCAGCGCACCACGCGCCGCGGCACCGTCGCCGCCGACGAGGCGCTCGCCGCGATGGCCGCCATCTCCGAGGTGACGCAGGCCGCCGTCCCCGCAGTCGTGGAGCTCGGCGAGAAGTCGCAGCGCATCGGGAAGATCACCGACGCCATCGGCGCCATCGCACGCCAGACGAACCTCCTCGCGCTCAATGCCGCGATCGAGGCGTCGCGCGCCGGCGAGCATGGCAAGGGTTTCGCGGTAGTGGCGGACGAGGTGCGCAAGCTCGCGGGGGAGAGCGCCAAGGCGCTCAATCAGATCCGCCGGCTCGCCGCCGAGATCCGCACGAGCGCCATCCGCACCGAGGAGCAGATCATTCAGGCGAGCGACCGCGTGACCGCCGGCGAGACCGTCATCCGTGCCTCCGCCGAAGCGTTGACCCAGATCGACCGCGAGATCGCCGCGGCGCGCAACGCGGTCGACCGGATCGTCGGCGCGGCCGATGCCCAGCGTGGCGAGGCGGAGTCGCTGGCGAAGGAGATCGAGGCGCTCGCCGCGTCGGCCGAGATGAACGCATCCAGCGCCGAGCAGGTGAGCGCCGTCGTCCAGGAGCAGACGGCCGCCATGGCCGGCGTCGCGACGTCCAGCCAGCATCTGGCGGAGGTCGGCGAGCGCTTGAAGGAATCGCTGCGGCGGTTCGAGATCTGACCGCGGCACCCTCTCGCGCGCGCACGTGAGCGACCCGCTCGCCCTGCTCCCTCTCGCGCTCGCGGCAGGCGCGGGACGGCTCGGCGCCGCAGGGTCGGACCTCTACGACGCGCCACAGCTCGTGGCGGCAGGACTCACGCTCCTTCAGCGCAGTGCACCCCTCGTGCGTGCGCTCAGCGGCAAGCGCTCCGCCCTCCTGCTGCCGACGTCGCCCGCGTACCTCACCGCGCTCGCCGCCAGTGAAGGGCGGGGCGCGGTACTGGTCAACCCGCTCGCATCGCCGGTCGAGATCGCGTACCAGTGCCGCGACGCGAACGTCGGTGCCGTGTTCACCGTCGCTGGGCTGGCGTCGCGCGTGCCCTCCGGGATGCCGATCGTGCTGCTCGACGAGGCACCTCGCACGGCGCGCGTCGTCACCGTCGACCGCACCCAGGACGTCGACCTCGGCTCGCACCACGGGCTCTCGATCGAGGGCGAGCGCGACGTGCACGGGAGCGATGAGGAGGCGGTGATCGTCTACACTTCCGCGATGCGTGGCGTGCCACTCGGCGCGGTGCTCACCCATGCGAACATGCTGGCCAA
>DATFOL010000576.1:0-3259 GCA_035265545.1 Gemmatimonadaceae bacterium
GTGCTGCAGGAGTGCGTCGCGATCACGCCACTGCGCCGAACCAACGAGCTTCCGCCCGTTCAGTGTCAGCTCGCCAAGCGCGGGTTCGGCGAAGCAGGGCGCGGCCGACGGGGTCGCGGTGCGTGCACGAGGGCGCGCGGCGACGACGGGGACGCCGAGCGCATCGAGCGCGCTGGTGAGAAGCGCGTTGATGCGCCCGTATTCGGTGAGCAGGGCGCCCGATTCCTCGCACGGGGCGGTGACGCTGTAGGTGATCTCGCGGTGGTGCAACAGCGCTCGGCCGCCCGTAGGCCGTCGGACCACGCCGATGCCTTGCTCGGCGAGCGCCGTGTCGCGGTAGACTCCCAGCGCGCGCTGGTTGCGACCGAGCGACAGCGTCGGCGTCGACCAGTCATACACTCGCAGCACCGTCTCGCCGGTGCGGCGCGCGCGGGTCATCAGCGCCTCGTCGAGCGCCATGTTTTCAGGGCCGTCGAGGGGCGGGGAGATGAGCAGACGCCAGGGCAACGTTCGGCGGCTATAATGAAGGATCGCGCGGACCGTCGCGCCTCGCCCGGAAGATAGCTTTATGGGCGCCGTCCCACCTCTCGACGAATCACGAGGTGCCTTCGGGCGCCTGAGGGCTTGCATGACGATTACGACCAGAGGCAGCACCATCTCCCCCGCGGACAGCTTCGTGCCGCGCCATGTCGGCCCGAGCGAGACGGAGGTGGCGGAGATGCTCGCCGTCATCGGCTACGCATCGCTCGACGACCTGATCGATGCGACGATTCCGTCAGGGATCCGGTTCCGGCGCCCGCTCGCCATCCATACGAGCCGGAGCGAGCACGAGGCGCTCGCCGCCATGCGCGAGATCGCGAAGAGGAACCAGATCTTCCGGTCGTACCTTGGCTACGGCTATCACGACACCCTCACGCCACCGGTCATCCAGCGCAACATCCTGGAAAACCCGGGCTGGTACACCGCCTATACGCCGTACCAGGCCGAGATCTCCCAGGGCCGGCTCGAGGCGCTCCTGAACTTCCAGACCATGGTGATCGATCTCACCGGACTGGAGATCGCCAACGCCTCTCTGCTCGACGAGGCGACCGCGGCGGCCGAGGCGATGTTCCTTGCCTACCAGGCTCGTGGCAAGGAGGGGAAGTCCACGTTCTTCGTCGATGAGCGCTGTCATCCTCAGACGATCGACGTCGTCGAGACGCGCGCCCGGGCTCGCGGGCTGACCACGGTCGTGGGCGACGCCGAGAGCGATGCCTTCGGGCCAGAGGTGTTCGGCGTCCTGCTGCAATACCCTACGACCGACGGCGCCGTGATCGACTACCGCGAGACGGCCGAGCGCGCCCACGGCGCCGGCGCGCTGGTGGTCGCGGCGGCGGATCTGCTCGCGCTCACGCTCATCGCTCCACCGGGTGAGTGGGGAGCCGACGTCTGCGTCGGCAACACCCAGCGATTCGGCGTTCCGCTGGGCTATGGTGGCCCGCACGCGGCCTACTTCGCCACGCGCGACGAGTTCAAGCGTACGCTGCCCGGCCGCATCATCGGTGTGAGCCGCGACGCGACCGGTCGTCCCGCGCTGCGGATGGCGCTCCAGACGCGCGAGCAGCACATCCGCCGCGAGAAGGCGACGTCGAACGTGTGTACGGCGCAGGTGCTGCTGGCCGTGATGGCGAGCATGTACGCCGTGTGGCACGGCGCCGAAGGACTGACGACGATCGCGCGTCGCATCCATCGCCACACCGCGACGCTCGCGGCCGGCATCGAGCAGCTCGGCTTCACGGTGACGAACGACGTCTACTTCGACACGCTCTGCATCGAGCTGGACGAGACGCTCAGCCAAGCCGCGCTCATCGCAGCGGCCGAGTACCGGCGCATCAACCTGCGCGCCGAGGGAAGCGACCGCGTCATCATCGCGCTGGACGAGACGGTGACCGAGGACGACGTACAGGAGCTACTGACACTATTCGGGCAGCCGGCCCCCGAGACCAGCTCGCTCGCCGCGGAGGTGGACGACCGGTACGACGAGCGGTTCGCGCGCACGAGCACGTTCCTGACGCATCCCGTGTTCAACACGCACCACTCCGAGACGGAGATGCTGCGCTACATGCGCACGCTCGAGTCGCGCGATCTCTCGCTCACGCACTCGATGATTCCGCTTGGCAGCTGCACGATGAAGCTGAACGCCACGGCGGAGATGTTCCCCGTCACCTGGCCGGAGTTCGGCAAGCTGCATCCCTTCGCGCCGGTGGAGCAGGCGGAGGGATATCAGGAGCTGTTCCGGAACCTCGAGCGCGCGCTCGAGGAGATCACTGGATTCGCGGCCATCTCGCTCCAGCCGAACGCCGGCTCACAGGGCGAGTATGCGGGACTGCTGGCGATCCGGTCGTACCATCAGGCGCGCGGCGACAACGCGCGCAACGTGTGCCTCATTCCGCAGTCGGCGCACGGCACCAACCCGGCGAGCGCCGTGATGGCGGGGATGACCGTCGTCGTCACCAAGACCGACGCGAGCGGCAACATCGACGTGGCGGATCTGCGCGCGAAGGCGGAGGCGAACCGCGACCGGCTCGCCGCGCTGATGGTGACCTATCCGAGCACTCACGGCGTGTTCGAGGAATCGATCCGCGAGATCTGCGACGTCGTGCACGAGCACGGCGGGCTGGTCTACATGGACGGCGCGAACATGAACGCGATGGTCGGACTGTGCCGGCCGGCGGACGTCGGCGCCGACGTCTGTCACCTCAACCTGCACAAGACCTTCTGCATCCCGCACGGCGGCGGCGGACCGGGGATGGGGCCGATCGGTGTCGTCGAGCGACTCGCGCCGTTCCTGCCCGACAACCCCATCGTGAAGACGGGTGGCGCGCAGTCCGAGGGCGCGGTGAGCGCCGCGCCGTGGGGAAGCGCGAGCATCCTTCCCATCTCGATGATGTACATCGACATGATGGGTGGGGAAGGACTCACCTACGCGACCAAGATCGCGATCCTCAACGCGAACTACATCGCGGCGCGTCTGCAGGAGCACTACCCGGTGTTGTACAAGGGCGCGAACGGCCGGGTGGCGCACGAGTGCATCGTCGACCCTCGTCCGCTCAAGGCGAGCGCCGGCGTAGAAGTGGAAGACATCAGCAAGCGCCTGATGGACTATGGCTTCCACTCGCCCACGGTGAGCTTTCCCGTCGCGGGGACGCTGATGATCGAGCCGACGGAGAGCGAGCCGAAGGCGGAGCTCGACCGGTTCTGCGACGCACTGATCGCGATC
>DATFOL010000577.1:0-5719 GCA_035265545.1 Gemmatimonadaceae bacterium
TCAGCGCCTTCTTCTTGTCGTCTGCAATCGTGGACACAGCCATTCGTCTACATCCTCTCGTTTGTCGTGGATTCCTCTGGCCACGCGGACATAAGCGTACCGGAAAAGCAGGCGACCCGATACCCGAATAAAATACGAAGATCGAGACCCGAAATCAAGCCGAAAGGTTGAGTGGAAATGCGTCCTCGACGTGTCGGATGCGCACCCGCTCACCGGCGACCAGCACGCCGACGACATCGAAGCGGTAGGCGTCCGTCGCGCGACCGTGGCGCGCGACCCAGACGCGAGCGGAGCGCCCTAACTCCTTCTGCTTGCGCCAGTTGACCGCTTCGACCGGCCCCCCGAACCCGTCCCCGCGTCGAGCCTTCACCTCGACGAAGGCCACCAGACCGTCCCGCTCGACCACCAGATCGATGTCGCGATGGCCGGAGCGGAACCGGCGCTGCACCACGCGCCATCCGCGCCCCCGAAGCCATCGTTCCGCGATCCGCTCCCCCAGCTCGCCGAATGACTGCGTGGCTGCTGACATGGGGGCACAATAGGGGCGTTCGGCGCGGGCTCGGCACCGTTTCACCGCACTCGGAACCGCCGTGGCTCGCTGGGACCGTGCAGGAGCGAACGACTCGACCAGAGGAGCGTCAGAGCTCGCCGACGACCGTCCCCGCCCTGGTGCGCTGCTCGGTGCGGACGACGAGCCGCCGGGCCTTGTCCACCCAGAGCCGCTCCTCCATCGCACCAGCCCGCAGCACCACTACCCAGCAGTCGACGTCGCCAGACGACGTGCGCGCCCGCTCCTCTCGTTCCACGGCGATCTCCGCCGGCAGCGCGCGCGGCGTCCCCACGTCGACCAGGACAAGCGACGCGCCCGCCCGGTAGCCGTTCGCCAGCGGAAGAAGCTCGATCACACGCTCGACCATCCCCGGCGTCACCAGCGCGCCTGGCAGCAGCGTCGCCGTGAACGAGCCGCGTCCCGAATAGCTCTGCAGTGCGCCGAAGATCGAGTCACGCGAGAACGACGCTGCGAGCTGCGTACGATCCACCGTCGCGACCCATCGCAGCGGTGTGAGGTCGGCGCGAGCGACCCAGAGCGAATCCGTGGTGGACACGGCACTGCCAGTACGCCGCTCAGCGATGAGCCACGTCGGTGCGCCGCCCAGCATCGACTCGCTCACTTCCACCGTGCGCGCGCCGAGCGCCGTCGGACCGGCATCGCGCAGGAGCGACAAGCGATAGGTCGTTACCGACGCGCGCACCGCTGCGCCGTTCGGCCGCTCGAAGGCGGACACCGAGTCGATCGCCGCCGACGGCGCGACCACACCGGCGGGTGTGCTCGACGAGTCCTGCGCGTCGAGATCCGGTGCACGGGCGGTACCCGTGAGCAGCGCGAGCGCGACGAGCGCCCGAATGGCGCGGATCACTCGCTCTTTGGCCCGCAGATGCGGTCCAGATCCTCGAGCCCGACCCGCACCTCGCGACCTTTCGGGCCGCTCTTCGCGTCGAGCACTCCCGCATCCGCCAGCTGATCGATCACACGTGCTGCCCGTCCGTAACCGATGCCCAGCCGGCGCTGCAGGAGCGACGTCGATCCACTCTGGTTCTGGATGCACAGCTCCGCCGCCTCGCGGAAGAGCGGATCGCGCGAGCCGATGTCGGATCCGCCCTCGTCACCGCCGCCCTCGAGCGCCGCGCGCAGCTCGGCTTCGCGCGTCCGCACCGTCTCGAGGATGTCCGGCTCGTCGGGAGACATCTCCGCTTCCATCGCGAGCCCGGCGGCGGAGAGCGCGGCGCGGCGCCGATCGCGCTGTGCCTCGTACCACCGCATCAGCTTCTCCGTCTCGTCGCTGGACAGGTAAGCGCCCTGGAGCCGCGACGGCTCGCTCTTCCCCGGCGGGATGAACAGCATGTCCCCGTTCCCGAGCAGCGTCTCGGCGCCGCCCCCGTCGATGATCGTGCGGCTGTCGATCTGGCTCGCGACACGGAACGCGATCCGACTCGGGAAGTTCGCCTTGATGAGGCCCGTGATGACGTTCACCGATGGGCGCTGCGTCGCGAGGATGAGGTGAATGCCGATGGCGCGCGCCTTCTGCGCGAGCTGCGCGATCGGAGTCTCCACCTCGCCCTGCACCGTCATCATCAGGTCGGCCATCTCGTCGATGACGACGACGATGTACGGCAGGATGCCGTTCTTGTAGACGTCGTCCTCGAACGCGACGTCCTTGTTGCGCGGCCGCTTGAGGGGGGAGCCATCCTGCACGCGTCGGTTGAAGTCCTGCAGGTTGCGGCATCCGTTCGCGGCGAGAAGCTCGTAGCGCTCCTGCATCTCCATCACCGCCCACTTGAGTACCGCGGCGGCATCGCGGTTGTCCGTGATGACCTTGTGCCGGAGATGCGGCAACGTGTTGTACACCGACAGCTCGACCATCTTGGGATCGACCATCAGGAAGCGGAGGGTCTTCGGCGTGTGCCGGTAGACCAGGCTCGTGATGATCGTGTTCACGCACACGGACTTGCCCGAGCCCGTCGCGCCGGCGATGAGCAGGTGCGGCATCTTCGCCAGGTCCGCGATCACAGGCTTCCCCTCGAGATCCTTCCCGAGGACGATCGGGAGACCGGCACGAGCGTTCTTGAAATCGACGTGCTCGACGAGCTCGCGGAAACCGACCATCTCCGGCGTCGGATTCGGGACTTCGACGCCGACGGCGCCGCGTCCGGGGATCGGGGCGACGATCCGAATCGATGCAGCACGCATCGCCAGGGCGAGATCGTTGGAGAGGTTCGCGAACTGTCGGACCTTCACCCCCGAGGCCGGCTCGATCTCATACTGCGTGACCGTGGGGCCGGTCGTGCGATTGACGAGGCTCCCTTCCACCTTGAAGGTGCGCAGCGCATCCATGAGCTTCGCGCCCATCGCGTCGAGCTCGCGCTTTCCCGCTTCCACGTTGCGCACAGGCGCGTAGCTGAGCAGATCGGTCGGCGGCAGCTCGTCCGTGTTTGCCGCGGGGCGCTCGGTAGCGTCGATCGCCGCGTGGATGCGCTCGTCCCGCCCCGGAGGCGGCGTGGGCGCGTCGTCACCTTTCCGCTTCTTGCCACGACGCCTCGCGGCCTCCTCGATCGCCGCGTCCTCCTTCGCATCGGCATCGGCGGACGACGACGCCTGGAGCGCCGCGAGCGCGTCGAGCGCCTCGAACTCCTCGGGATCGGGCTCGAGCGAGAGCGCGAGATTCGCGTCCTCCTTCTTCCGCCGCCGCTTCGGCGGGGAGTAGGGCTCCTCGGCGGCGACGATCTCCGCGGCGGGCACGGGCGGAATCGGCGCGCGACGTCCGACGATCATGCGCACGGGATTCCATCGCAGCGTCACGGCCGTGAGCGCGCTGGCTGCCAGGAGCAGCACGACCCACGCTCCGAATCCACCGAACCACGCGCGCCAGTAGTACGCGAGGAAGCCGCCCCAGATGCCGGCCGAGTTGGAGACGTCGTCGGCGCGCGGATCGGTTACCGAGATCCCGACCGCAATCGGCAGCAGGATCACGACGCCCGCGAGGAAGATCATCCACGACCGATCGGTCTCCGACTCGAGACGGCCGAACAGCCGAAGCGCGTGGACCGCGGGGACCGCGGGCACGAGAGCGGCGGCGGGCCAGCCGAAGAAGCTCACAACCGGGTACGCCAGGTAGTAGCCGACGAAACCCACGCTGTGGCGTACGTCCACGCCGCCGCGAAGGGTGCTCGCCGCCAACGCGACGAGCGCCGCGCCGAGGAAGACCGAAAAGAGAAGAAGCGCGATGCCGACCAGCTCGCGCTTGAGACCTGTGCTGCCCACGCGGATTACCGCTCCCGCTCGGGCCCCAGCTTGGTGATGTGCCGATCCTGATAGATCGGAATGACCGGGTACGAGTCCACGGCCGCACACGCGGCGAGATCCCCTTCGAATCCCGCGGCGGCCAGGGCCCGGCCGTGCGCCGCGGTGCTGAAGAGCCGCATCAGATTATCGCCGTACTTTCGATCGATGAGCGACGCCGCCAAGGCCGCGTCGTTCAGTTCGGCTTGTTGGAGCCGTTTGGTGATCTGGTAGACGTAGCGGCCGGCGCAGGCCGCGTCCTCGAGCGCGAACTGCCGGTCCTGGCCGGCACACACGATCGTCACGTCCGCGCCGCCGCGGAGCGCTGCGCGCAGCATCGCGCAGACCGCAGTGAGATTGACGTACGAAGCCACCACCACGTCACGCGCCCCCTGCACGGCGAGCAGGGCGTGGGTGCCATTCGTCGTGGTGAGCAGCACGGTCTTCCCTTCCACCGTCTCACGGGTGTGCTCGCCGGGAGAATTGCCGAGGTCGAACCCATCCATCTTGAGCATTCGACGCTCGCCCGCAAGGAGCACTCCGGCGCGCTCGAACTGCTTGGACCGGGTGACGACGTCCTCCGAGCTCTCCAGCGGAATGATCGCGCGGGCGCCGTTGTGCAGGGCGACGGCGACCGTGGTCGAGGCGCGCAGCACGTCGATCATCGCGACGACGCGACCCTGCACGTCCTGCGGCGTCATCTGCTGCACGCCGAACAGCACGTCGAGCCGCACCTAAGCGGGCTCCTTCATCAGGTCGGGTTCGCGCTCGAGGAACTTCGTGTCCACGTCGCCGCTCTGGAAGCGAGGGTTCTGCATCACCCGCGCGAGGAATGGGATCGTCGTCGTCGGTCCCTCGATAATGAACGTCTCCAGCGCCAGCCGCATCTTCGCGAGCGCTTCCTCGCGGTCGCGTCCCTGGCAGATGACCTTGGCGATCATCGAGTCGTAGTAGGGCGGCACGGTGTAGCCCGCATACACGTGGGTGTCCAGGCGAACGCCGTTTCCTCCAGGCGGATGGAAGGTGACGATCCGGCCTGGCGACGGCTGGAAGTTGCGGTTGGGATCCTCCGCGTTCACTCGACACTCGATGACGTGGCCGCGCAGCGGCGGCAGCTCACGCACGCCGAGCGGGAGTCCGGCCGCGACGCGAATCTGTTCCTTCACGAGGTCCACGCCGGTCAGCATCTCCGTGACGGGATGTTCCACCTGGATGCGTGTGTTCATCTCCATGAAGTAGAACGACCCGTCCTCGTCGAGCAGCATCTCGATCGTCCCGGCGCCGACGTACTCGATCGCCTTTGCACCCGCGACGGCGGCATCGCCCATCCGCTTGCGCAGGTCCGGGGTCATGGCGGGACTCGGCGCCTCCTCGATGAGCTTCTGGTGACGACGCTGCACGGAGCAGTCGCGCTCCCCGAGATGGATCACGTGGCCGAACTTGTCGCCAAGGATCTGGAACTCGATGTGCCTCGGCCGCATCAGGTACTTCTCGACGTAGACGTCGCCGTTGCCGAACGCCGAGAGAGCCTCGCTGCGCGCGAGCGAGAACGACCGCTCGAACTCCTCGGCGCTCTTCGCCACGCGCATCCCCTTGCCGCCCCCGCCGGCGGCGGCCTTGATGATGACGGGAAACCCGATCGACCGCGCGAACTCGAGCGCCTCGTCGACATCCTCCACGGGCCCCGGGGTGCCCGGCACGATCGGCACCCCGACGGCGGTCATCGCCTTCCGCGCGGCAGCCTTGTCACCCATCACGCGAATCTGCTCGGCCGTCGGGCCGATGAACGTGATGTTCGAGGCGGTGCAGATCTCGGCGAACTCGGCGTTCTCGGCCAGGAAGCCGTATCCGGGATGGATCGCGTCGGCGCCGGCGATCTCG
>DATFOL010000578.1:0-35918 GCA_035265545.1 Gemmatimonadaceae bacterium
GGCGAGTACAACGAGGTGGAAGGCGTGGCGCCCGACGGCTCATTCGCGCTCGTCGAGTCGAGCCGCGAGCAGGGAGGGCCCGAGCGGCAGACCTCGCGCTACATCGACATCTGGAGGCTCGCACTGCCGCCCAACGCGCCGAGCTTCGCGCGGATGACCCGGTGGGGAGACTGGGACGGGTACAAGGCGTCGAACCCGACCGTCAGTCCCGACGGGCGGTGGTTCGCGTTCCAGTCGGCGCGGAGCGTGGATCCGGCGGGGGTGGGGTACGGGATCTTTCTCTACCGGTTGAGAGGACGATGATCCGAGTCGCGCAGCACGCCGCCATTCTGCGCGGAGATGCCGGGGCGTGAGGGAGATCGCGGACTGTCAGAGGGTGGCGAGAGACTGGATGCACGGAGCTCGTGACTTCTTCTCTCCACCCGTCCCCTATGCATCTCCGCATATTACTCGCAGGGCTCGCCCTGCTCGCCACGACGTCGATCCCGCTGCGCGCCCAGCAGTCCTTCATCCCTGGCGCCGAGGCGAACGGCCAGATCAGCGTGCAGGTCAACGTCACCCTGAACGATGGGCTCGACGAGTACGGGGCGATGCCCGACGTCCCGCTGACCCTGTATCGCGGCGCGACCGACAGCATGTCGCTCCGCACCGACGGGGCCGGCGTGCTGCGGTTCGCGATCGCTCCTGGCACGTATCGACTGTCCACGCCCGAGCCCGTGCGCTGGCATGGGCGCAGCTATCGATGGAACGTCCCGCTCGAGGTTCAACGCCGGATGGGAATCGTCAACCTCACCGCCGCGAACGCGACGATCGCGGGAGGCTCGGCAGTCGAGGTCGCGCGCGCATCGTCACGCACGCCTGCGCGCGCGGGGCGGGATGGGACGGGAGCTGCGATCCCCTTCGCGCAGAAGGACGGCTCCGTAGGGGTGCTGTTCGGGTTTCTACTCACGGGCGGCGGACAGTTCTACGCGGGCAACAACACGAAGGGTGCGATCCTGCTCGGGTTGAGTCTCGCCGAGGTGGTGGCGGCGGTGTCGGTGGTCGGCGGCTGTGATCCATACTGCACCGACTCGCAGATCGGCACGGCGCAGCTGCTGCTGCTGCCGGCGGTGTTCAACTGGGTGTACGGGATGGCGACGGCGCCGGGCGACGTGCGGCGGTGGAACGAGGAGCATCAGCGGCTGGCGCGGGTGCGGCCGGTGGTCGAGCCGCGAGATGGGCGGACAGGAGTCGGGCTGGCTGTTGGGTTCTGAGTGGCGATGACTGAGGGGGCGCGAACTATCGGTGCACTCATCGCTAAGTCGTGGGTCCTCGTCTTCAACGACGAGGCGCATCACGCCTACCGCATCCTCGGCGACACCGAGAGCGAGAGCGACGCGGAATCGCTCACGGGCACGGCCGAAGAGGATGACGTGATGGCGGCCGAGTCGACGATCTGGGTAGAGGGATTGGACCGCATCCACCGCCATCGCGGCATCAACCTGTGCGTGGATCTCTCGGCGACTCCGTACTTCCTCGCCCGCGCCGGACGTGATACCGGACGTCCGTTCCCCTGGACGATCAGCGACTTCGGGCTGGTGGACGCCATCGAGAGCGGGCTCGTGAAGATCCCGCAGCTCGCCGCCGCCGACGCATCGGGCGAGGAACGGGCGAAGTATTTCAACGTCTGGAACTTCGTGATGAGCAAGCTGTCCGGGGCCGAGCGTGGGCGTGGACAGAGCGGACCGAAGCCCGAGGCCGTCCTGAAGCACGCCTCGACGCCGATCAGCATACTCGCCGGCGAGTGGCGCAAGACGTTCGACGAATGGCGGGACCACGAGGACGGCCGCCCACCGGTGTTCATTCTCGTCTGCCGCGACACCAGGATCGCGAAGGTGATCTACGAGTGGATCGCCGAAGGTGCACAGCCACTGGAGATCGCACCATTCGCCGTCGCCGAGCTGCGAAATGCCGGGGAAACACGGAACACCATTCGGGTGGACACGAAGGTGTTCACCGAAAGTGAGACCGGCAGTTCCGGTGGCGCGAAGGGCGACGAGACGCGCTGGATGCGCTTCACGCTCGACACCGTCGGCCGGCGCGACTGGCCGCGCGATCGCCAGAGCCGCCCGATCTATCCTCCCGGCTTCGAGGAGCTCGCGGCGAAGCTCGAGCGACCGCTCCACCCGCCGGGGCGCGACGTGCGTTGCATCGTCAGCGTCGGGATGCTCACCGAGGGGTGGGATGCGAACACCGTCACGCACATCATCGGCATCCGTCCCTTCATGTCGCAGCTCCTGTGCGAGCAGGTGGTCGGTCGCGGCCTGCGGCGCGCGAGCTACGACGTCGGCGAGGACGGGCTGCTCAGCGAAGAAGTCGCCGAAGTGTTCGGCGTGCCGTTCGAGCTGATTCCGTTCAAGGGCACCGGCGGCCCGCAGCCTCCGAAGCCCAAGCGCTTCCACGTCGTGGCGCTGGACACGCGGCGCGAGTACGAGATTCGCTTTCCGCGCGTGGAAGGCTACACCCAGGCCGTGCGCGACCGCGTCGTCGTGCGCGACTGGGACGCGATGCCGACGCTGAAGATCGTGGAGGGCGACTACCCCACCTTCGTCGAGACGCGTCCGTACGCCGTCGACGAGAGCGGGCGGACCGGTGCCCGCGGACCCGGTTCCACGCGCGAGCTCTCGCTCGACCCTTATAACCAAGGGCTGCGCATCCAGCGTGGCATCTTCGAGATGACGGCGGGGCTCACGAGGAGCTACCTCACGCAGTCTCAAGGGACAGTGCCGGCGCACGTGCTCTTTCCGCAGCTCCTGCCGATCGTCGAGCGGTTCGTGCGCCACCACGTCGTGTTTCCCGCGAATGCGACGTTGAAGCAGCTCTTCACCAATCCGTTTTATGGGTGGGCGATCGAGCGGCTCGTCCAACACATCGTGCCGGTTCAGCCCGCGGGTGAAGCGCCCGAGCTACCGCGCTTCGAGCTCCAGCGACCCGAAGGTTCGACCGCCGACGTCGACTATTGGACCAGCAAGAACGTGCGCGAGACTCGCAAGAGTCACGTCAACTACCTCGTCGCCGACACGACGCGGTGGGAGCAGCAGGCCGGCTTCTACATCGAAGGTCACAAGATGGCGGAAGCGTACGTGAAGAATGCCGGGCTGGGCTTCACGATTCCCTACCTGCACGACGGGCAGACGCACGACTACGTCCCCGACTTCCTGATTCGATTGGTGTCTGAGGGCAAGCCACGCCACCTCATCCTCGAGACGAAGGGCTACGATCCGCTCGACGAGGTCAAGGAGGCGGCCGCTCGGCGGTGGTGCGCGGCGGTGAATGCCGACGGGCGGTACGGTGCGTGGAGCTTCGCGATGGCGCGCAGGATGGAGGACGTGCCGTACTTGCTGGACGAGGCGGTTGCAGTAGAAATCACCTAACAGTTCTAGAGGATAGGCAGCGAATGGCCCGCCTACGCAACCACCGCTCTGTCATCTACCCAGTCGCCGCCAGGTGGAAGGAGCGGTGTCTCCTGACCGATGGTTCCATACTGACCGATCGCTCGCTCTGGAACACCAGCGGGGCAGCCGAGTTGATGCAACACTTCGTCGAGAATCCTGACGAAGGGGACCGAACATTCGAGGAGAAGCTTCGTGACCAGCTGGAGCCAGCGAGCGCGAGCGCCAAGCAGCTCGCAGCCGAAATGCTCTGGGTCATGATGTTGTTCCCGAGCAATCTCAAACAGTCCACGAAGCTCAACCTCGTTCGGACCGTATGGGAGTGGTCGGGTGAGGGCTTGCCCAATGCACCCGATGCCTTGGACGTGTTCGAAACCGGCATCGGATCAGGCGGCATGGGGTTCAACGCCCTCAGGCCGTTCGAGCTGATGCTCTTGGTTCGCTTTACGGCAGCGTGGAAGGCGTTGGGCAAGTCGGAAGCCGAGCGTCTGCTCGCCGATCCCTGGGTATTCGTGGACTGGTTCGACAGGCTCGAGGACGCGACCTCCCGGCAGCTCCGCCATATGCTCCTTCACTTGCTCTTTCCCGACTCCTTCGAGCGAATCTCTTCGAGAAATGACAAGAAGAAGGTGGATGCCGCCTTCGCAAGGGTCCTTGCCTCGCAAACTCTCGAGCCGAGGGAGCGAGGCCCGTCAGCCTTGGCACGGGACCGTCGACTGCTGAAGATCAGACAGTTGCTCGAGGCGGAGCGGCCAGGTGTATGGCTCGATTTCTACGAGACCCCTGAGCTCAGTGCACGCTGGAGAGCTCCCAAGCCCAAGCCGCCGACGCCTCCCACGCCGGGAAGGGTAAGTGAGCCGACTCCCCCCGCAACGCCGCCGTCAGAGAGTCGCGCCTGGGCGATCGGGGCAGGCGTCGGCGCCCAACATTGGCCGGCGTTCCTTGAGGACGACATCATCGCCATCGGTTGGAGCGAGATCGGTGATCTTCGCCAATATGCGACCGTCGACGAGGTGCGAGGCGCCATCGTGAAAGCCTATGGTCGTTCTCATCACCCGACCAACGATGGACTGGCATGTTTCCAGTTCTGTCGTGAGATGCGTCAGGGAGATGAAGTGTTCGTCAAGCAGGGAATGAACCGCGTCCTCGGGTATGGCCGAGTCGTCGGAGACTACGAGTACGACGAGTCGCGCCCCGACTATGCACACGTGCGATCGATGCGCGGCGCGCCAGTGAAGCTGATCTCCACCCCCACGGGTGGGCAACCCGGGTGGCGACGGCGATAGCGTGCCAGGACAGAGTCTGTCTCTAGCATGAGCGAGTGCTATGGAGAGGTGCTCCTCGCCACCACGCGTGCGGAGAAATCGCTCAGTAGTGATACCGCGCCATCAGAAAATCGACCGCCTCCTCCGTCACGCGATACACCAATCGATCCACCCCCGTGATCCGGCGCGACCACAGATCGGGTCCCAGATGCTTGAGCGGCTCCGGCTTCCCGATCCCCTCGAACGGATCGCGCAGCGCCGCCTCCATCAGATCCAGCACGCGTAGCGCCGTCTTGCGATGGATGTCCACCCAGTGGTGGAGATCCTCGAGGCATTCAGGCTGAACGATCATCCGACGGCGCGTTCGCCGCGCTGGAGTGCCCCCGCCGGATCGGCCCATCGCGCGCCGCTCAGCGCTCCGGATCGAGGCCGAGCTGGCGTCGCAGCGCAGCCAGCTCCACTGCAGGTGTCTTCCCGCCCGCCGAACGCGCGAGCGCCGAGAGCAGCCGAGCCGCGTTCTTCGGCGAGCGAAGCAGGTGCGCCGTCTCTTCGAGACTCGCCAGCTCGTCCGCGGGGATGAGTGCCATGTCCTGGTGCCCGCGCCGGTGGATCCGTACCGGCGCCTGGCTGTTCTCCACCTCGTCCCACACCTCGGCGAGGTGATCGCGCAGATAACTGTACGTGGCGCTGCCCATGGCCCTAACCCCGTCGATAGATGTACAGGAATACTGTACAATTCGAGGAGGCCTGTTCGCAAGGCGGAACGGCAGTGCCGACATGACTCTTTCGCTCGCCTCAAATAAATGTTTGTTTGTTGGCTGTCAGGGCTACGATGTAACCTCCCTCCGCCCGACACCCCACCAATTCCTCGCGACTCGGCGCCGATGCCGCCCTCCCGCTCGCTCCCCGCCCGCGAGCTCTTCCTCCACTCCGACCCGGCGCTCGCCAGCGCCTGGGCCCGTGCCCGTGCCGCCCCCGGCGCGCTCTACGTCGCCCCCAGCGCCGCCGCGCGACGCCTCGTCCTCGACGAGATCGTCCGGCACAACGTCGTGACGCTCGGCTTCACCGTCGCCTCGCCAGCGCGCCTCCTCCCGCTCCTCGAATCGCGCGCCGGACTCGTCGCTCCGCGCACTCTCTCGCGCGCCCTCGAGAGCCTCCTGATCGGTGAAGCCGCCACCACCGCCCGCGTCCCGCTCTTCGACGACCGGGCGCACACTCCGCCCGCGGGCGCCGTCCACGCCGTCGCGTCGCTGATTCGCACGCTCCGCCTGAACCGCGTCTCCCCCGACGCCTTCGAGCACGCCGGCGGTGACCCTCGCGCCGCCGACGCTTACCGTCGCTTCGAGTATCGTCGCCGCGCGCTCGGCCTCCACGACGACACCGACCGCATCGACACCCTCCTCGCCGCCGGCGTCCCGTCGCTCCCGCTCGTGCTCGAGGAGCCGTCCATCCCGCACCGCGCCGCATGGGACCTCCTCGAGGCAACAATCGCAGGCTCGACGCGCTGCCACGTCGCCGTCGCCACGCTCGGCGCGCGCGACGACACACCGTCCGCGTGGCCCTCGCGCCTCGCGCACCTCGGCTTCACCATCACCGACGAGAGCCACGCCACGACGCCGGCCGATGCGAGCACTCGTGCAGTCGGCGGCGTTGGCATGCACGACGAGGTCGAGCTGGTCGCGCGCGAGATGCTCGCGCTCCTGCGCTCGAATACCTCACTCCGCCCGGGCGACGTGCTCGGCGTCGCGCCGAACGCGGCCTACCTCTCGCTCCTCGCCGATGCCTGCGCGCGCCTCGGCCTCCCGATCGCGAGCCCACGTCGTCGCGACGCCGCCGACGTCCCGCTCGTCCGCGCGGTGCTCGACTCCTTCCGTCTTCTCGCCGATCCAGAGCAGGACACGACTGAGCGCGGCCTCGCGCTCCTCGCTACACCGTACGTCGGCCTCGCCCAGGACCGCCACGACCGTCTCGCCCGCACGCTTCTCCTCAAGGGGCTCGGCGCGATCCGCACCTGGCATCGCTTCGCCGAGAGCTCGCGCAGCGATCGGTTCGTCCGCCTCGCCGCCGACGTCGGCCGGCTCGCCGATCGCCTCCAGGGCCAGCGTACGCCGAAGGAGCTCGCGGCCGCGCTCACGTCGCTCGGGCTCGACTTCGGCTTCGTATCCTCCGGCCGTCGCTTCAACCTCGCCGCCGGCCGAGACGACGCCCTGCGTCTCGACCAGAAGGGGTGGGAATGCCTCACCGACGCCGCCGAGGAGCTCGACGACGCACTCCGCGTCACCGGCACTACGCGCATCGGGGCGCGTGAGTGGCTCGCCCAGCTCGAGCGACTGCTCGATGGCGTCACGGTGAAGATCGATGCGAGCGCGCAGGACGGCGTACACCTCACCATTGCCGGCGCTGGCCTTCCGAGCGCGGCGCACGTCTTCGCGATCGGCTGGCGCGAGGGGCTCTTTCCGCGCCGCACGCGCGAGGACCCGCTGCTTCCCGAGCGCGTGAAGCGCGCGCTCAACGAGCAGGGCGCCATGCTCCCGCTCGCCGCCGACCGCACCGCTCGTGAGCACGAGCGCCGCGAGCGCATCCGCCGCGCGGCGCGCGAGACACTCGTGATCTCGTGGCCGTCCACGGGCGAGGACGGCGAGCAACTGCTCCCCTCCTTCTACATGGACGACATCGGAATCACGAACCCAACGCGGCGTTCGGTCGGCGACACGACCTGGCCGCTTCCACTAGCAGCGTCGCGCGGCGAGCGCCTTACGCGCGCGACGCTGGTCGCGCGGCATCGCGCGGCGGACACGGTGCAGGCGGAGCTCGACGCGGTGCGCGCCGCGCTCTCGTCACTCTCGAGCAGCGAGAAGCGAGCGTACGACGGACTGATGCACGCGGGACAGGTGATCCAGCTCCCCACCGATATCGTCGCGGCGGCCGGACCGCTCGCGGGAGCCATGTCGGCGAGCCAGGCGCGCATGCTCGTACACTGCCTCTACGAGCACTTCGGCAAGAAGCGCCTCGGTCTCGGCGTCCTCGGCGCGCCGCAGCTCGACCCGCTGCAGATCGGGAAGATCTCGCACGGGGTGCTCGCCGAGGTTGGTCGCGTGGGGTTCGATCCTGCTTCGCTCGACGGGATCTTCGAACGCTGGTGGACGGCGAAGGTGCCGCGCGAGTTGCGCGACGACGCACACGTCGCGTTCGAGCGTATGATCCTCCACACGAGTCTCACGGAGCTCGTCGCACGCGAGCGCTCGCACCTCGACTTGAGCGGCACCAGAGCCGCGCACTTCGAGCTCTCCTTCGGCATGAACGACGAGGGGCGCGATCCAGCGTCGCTTCCGGACGGGCTTTCGATCTCGCTCCCGGCGAACACGCCAATCTCGCACAGCACGCTGCGCGGATCGATCGATCGGGTGGACGTGGTCGAGCGTGGCGGGAAGCGCTACGGCGTGGCGATCGACTACAAGAGCGGGAAGGGCGAGCGCTACGGGACGGAGCTGGAGGAGATGGCGGACTTCCAGCTTCCGATCTACTGCGAGGTTCTGCCGCTCTTCGGCATCGAAGCGGTCGGCGCCGTCTACCTCGGCGTCGGCAGCGGAGAGCGCTACGGCGTGGTGCGCAGCGACTTCGCCGCCGATTTCCTTCCCGCCGACGGCGGTCGCGGGGTGCGGGAGATGGAGCCGGACGCGTTCCGACACTTCATGCAGGAGCGTGAGGACGCCCTTCGCGACCAGATCGCGCGTGTCGCACGCGGGCAGCTCCGGACGAAGCCACGCAACGACGACTGCGGCTACTGCGACCTGCGGCCCGTGTGTCGAATCGGGACTTTCGGCGTCGGAGGCATTCCCGATGAGGGCTGAAGCGCTGACCCATCGCGAGATGGCCTCGACGGATCTCGACCGCGAGTTGGCCGTGACGGCGGGCGCCGGCGCCGGGAAGACGACGGTGCTCGTCGACCGCTTCGTGAAGATCGCGCGCGATCCGCGCTTCGGGCCTGACCGCATCCTCGCCATCACCTTCACGAAGAAGGCGGCGATGGAGATGAAGGCACGCGCCATCCGTCGGTTCGAGGAGGCCGGCGAGACGACGCTGCGCCGCGCGACGGAGGCGGCGTACATCTCCACGATCCATGGCTTTGCCGAGCGGATCCTGCGCGAGCGGCCGTTCGATGCGCGCATCGATCCGGCGTTCACCGTCATCACGCAATACGAGCAGGAGCTGTGGATCGAGGAAGCGCTCCAGGCGATGTACGCGCGCGCGGATCTCGGTGGGTTCGCCACGCGGCTCAAGAAGGAGTATCCCCTTGGGGGCTGGCGCATCTTCACCGTCGTGCGCGAGGTCGCCCGCCTGATGCGAGAGGGGCCGGCGCGCGCGCGTGACGAAGCGAACCTGGTCGGCGACGAGGATCGGTGTGTCGCGC
Organism: Gemmatimonadaceae bacterium; assembly: GCA_035265545.1. Taxonomy (GTDB): domain Bacteria; phylum Gemmatimonadota; class Gemmatimonadetes; order Gemmatimonadales; family Gemmatimonadaceae; genus AG11. Next base: position 9,108 of record DATFOL010000578.1, read on the forward strand.
TGGGGTTGGAGCGTGCGCGCGCGGCCGTGGAGCGTGCGGAGGTCGAGATGCTCGGATGCCTGGAGCAGCTTCTCCCCATTCTCGAGGGTGCGACGTTCAAGAGCTCCGGGGCGAAGCACAGAGCCTGGCGCGCGTACGTGGACGCGGGGAGCGGCTGCATCGACGAGAAGCGTGCGCGGGCTTCCGAGGTGTGGAGCGCGACCTCGTTCACGAGCGAGATTCCGGTCGACGAGCGGATGCCCATCCGGACGCTCCTCGATCGAATCAAACAACTCGCGCCACGCGCGACGTTCACGGACTGGGAGGCCCAGATTGCGCTCGAGCTCGAGCTCCTGCCTCTCAAGCGAGCGATCTATGAGGCTGCACGGGCCATCGATGAATCATATGGGAAGCACAAGCGCTCGATCGGCGCGCTCGACTTCCACGACCTCCAGCTCCGTGCCGCCACGCTGCTCGCCGACAATCCGTCCGTGCGCGCCGAGTATGCCGACCGCTTCCGCCACATCCTCCTCGACGAGGCACAGGACACGGACGAGCTCCAGTACCGGATCATCGAGTCGCTGCGGACGCCGGAGAACGTCCTCTTCATGGTCGGCGATCCCAAGCAGGCCATCTACGAGTTTCGCGGCGCGAATCCCGATGTGTTCCATGCCGCGATGTCGAAGCTCCCGCTCGACCATCGCCTCGATCTCCCGGAGAACTTCCGCAGCCGCCGCGAGATCGTCTCGATGATTAACGGCTTCGGCCCGGCGCTGCTGGCGGAGCAGTTCGTCAAGATCGATCCGAAGGCTGATTATGGGGACGATGACCTGCGGTCACCTGCCGTCACGGTGTCCTACGCCGAGCAGCAGACGGACCCGACGGGGAAGAAGTACGAGCCGGTGAGCGAGGCGCGGCCACGCGAGGCGGCGTCGGTGGCGGAAGAGATCGTCCGCCTGCTGAAAGAAGCGCCTCTGGTGCGCGATCCGGAGGTGCGGACGGTGTCGTGGGTGCCGCTGCTGCCGAAGCACGTCGCGATCCTGTTCCGGACGCGGATAGCCATCCCGTATTTTGAGCGGGCACTTGCCGAGCGAGGCGTACCCTACGTCACGGCGTCGGGGCAGGGGTTCTACGACCGCGCCGAGGTGCTCGACTGCATCATGATGCTACGCGCGATCGCGCAGCCGCTCGACGATCTGGCGATGGCGGCGGTGCTGCGGTCGCCCTTCGTCGGCGCCTCGGACGCTGATCTCTGGCGGCTGCGCACGCCGGGCGCTGAGAGCGTGCCGGCGATCTGGCAGGCGTTGCGAGCGTACGCGCCACTCGAAGAGTTCCGGAACAGCTTCCGCGCTCTGCGCTCGCGTGTGCGCGGCCTGCCGGCGTCGGTGGCGCTCGAGGACGCGATCCGCACCTTCGGCTACGAGGCGTCACTCGCCGCGCACGAGGACGGGCCGGCGATGCTTGCCAACCTGGCGAAGGTGCGCCGACAGGTACGCGACATGGGCAGCGCTACGCCGCTCTTGGCGTACGACGAGCTGCAGCGCACGCGCGATCTACTCACCAGGGAATCCATGGCGCCGCTCCTCGGTCCGGGCGACGACGTGGTCGTGCTGACGACCATCCACCAGGCGAAGGGGCTGGAGTGGCCAGTGGTCTGCCTTCCGAACCTGCAGGCGCCGTCGAACGAGCCGCCGCCAGGGTTCAGCGCGCGCCACGGCGCACTGCTTTGCAAGGCGATCGATGCGGAGGGGAACGAGGTCTGGCCCCTCTCGCTGCAATCGGTGTTCGACGAGATGCGCGAGCGTGCTGAAGCGGAGGAGCGACGGCTGCTCTACGTCGCCCTCACCCGCGCGCGCGAGCGGCTGATCCTCTCGGCGTGCGTGAAGGTGAAGTCCGCGACGGTGAGGGACCGCTCGTATGGCCCCAAGCGGTTCAATCCGCTCGCCTTCCTCCAGGAGCATGATCAGGGAACGCTCACGAACGAGGGCGAGCACGACTGCGGTAGCTATCGCACGAGCGTGCGGTACGTGCGCGGGCCGGTCGAGGAACTGACGATCTACCAGGGCGGGAAGCCGCTGGCCGCGTCCTGGACGCCACCGACTCATGCAGCACCGGAACCCCAGGTTCCGGCGATCGCCGCCGCGCTACCGCTGTCGCTCAAGGTGACGGAGCTGCTCGCTTACCGGCGCTGCCCGCAGGTGTACCGCTTCTCGCACGACCTCGAGATCGAGGAGAACCTCGCGAGGCGCGCCGCGGTACGCGCCGGAGAATCGCACCGCGAGACCGCGGTCACCGCGGTCGAGCTGGGCACGATCGTCCATTCGCTGCTCGAGCGGGTGCGATTCGACGCGCCCGACATGGAGGCAGAGATCGCGCGGCTCGTCACCGACCGGCCGGAGTCGCTGCGACCCGCGCTCTCGCGCATGCTGGACGGTGTGCTCGCCGGCGAGGTCGGGCGGATGATTCGCGGCGCGAGGCGCGTCGAGCGGGAGTGGCCGTTCGCCATGCGCGTCGGCGGGGTGATGCTCGAAGGTGTGATCGACCTGGCCGTGCAGGGGCAGGACGGTCGCTGGACGGTGGTGGACTACAAATCGAACGACTTCAGCCGCACCGGTCGGCTGGAGTATCTGATCGACTACTACACGCCGCAGCTCGAGCTGTACGCAATGGCGCTGGCTCGCGCCGGACTCGGCGAGGTGGCCGGATGCGCGCTGGTCTTCCTCGGCGGGCCGCGTGTCCACCACTGGGCGTTCGACGCTGCCAGCAACATGCGGTGGTCCGAGGAGACGATCGCGCGGATCGCGGCGCGCGACTACGCGACCGTTGCGGGCCCGAAGTGCGACCTCTGCGGCTACCGCAAGCGCAAGGTCTGCGATGTCGGTCGCAGGTGGTCGCCGGAGCACGTGACGATCGGTGCGCGCTCGCTCCCGACGTTGCCCGCGTGAGATGAGCACCAAACTCCAGCGCTGGATCGACCTCCTCGCCGCTCTGCTCGGCCACCGGATGCCGATCACCTTCGCCGAGCTGGCGAAGGATGTCCCCGCCTACCTCGAGGACGGCTCCGTCGCCGCCGGCGCACCGTCCGCGAGCCTCAAGCGCACCTTCGAGCGCGACAAGCTCGAGTTGCGCGAGCTCGGTGTGCCCATCGAGCCCATAGGAGAGGAAGGAAGCGATGAATCGGCGTACCGGCTCCGCACGAAGGACTTCTACCTCCCGTACCTCGGCATCGTTTCGGCGCGTGGGATCGAGAAGCCGGCCACGGTAGACCGATACGGCTATCGATCGCTCGAGACGCTCGCCTTCTCGCCCGACGAGCTCGAGGCGATCCGTGAAGGTGTACGAAGAGTCGTCGAGGCGGGGGATCCCGTGCTGGCGGAGGAAGCGCGTGGCGCGGTGCGGAAGCTCGCGTTCGATCTCCCGCTTGGCTCCACCGACTCTCCTGGTGACGCCATGCTCGCTGCGCCGAGGAGACGTCCCGACCCCAAGATCCTCTCGACACTCGGTGACGCGCTCTTCCGGCGGAAGTGCGTGACGTTCTCGTACCGTGCGATGCAGACCGAAGCAACGGCGAAGCGTGCCGTGGAGCCGTACGGTCTGTTCTTCGTCAGCGGACACTGGTACCTCGCCGCGCGCGACGTCGAGAAGGACGCGCTCCGCAACTTCCGCGTGAGCCGCGTCCAGGATCTCCGGATCAACCCGAGCAAGGCGGGAACGCCGGACTACGCGATACCACCAGCGTTCTCGCTGCGCGATCACGCCGCGTCCCGCCAGGCGTGGGAGATCGGCGACGGCGACGCGTTCGACGCTGTGGTCGAGTTCACCGGCCAGTCGGGCGCAGCGCTGGCGGCCGCGGCGCTCGGCGAGCTTGATCCCACCGCCCCATCAGCGCGGCGATTCCGGGTGCGCCGCGCCGACAGCTTCGCGCGATGGCTTCTCTCCTTCGCCGGCGAAGCCGCGCCAGTGTCCCCCACGACGCTCGTGAGCGAGTACGCATCCCTGGTCGAGCGCACGCGGCGCGTGTACGCGTGAGAGGCTCATGAGCGACACGGCGGCGGCGCAGCTCCGGCGCGTGCTCCACCTCATTCCCCGCCTCGCCGACGGCGAGGAGCACCCGCTCTCGGAGGTCGCCGCCGCCGCGGGGGTGGAGCCGGATCAGGTGCTGCGCGACCTTGCGTCGATCTCCGAGCGCTTCGACACACCGGGCGGCTTCGTCGACGGGGTGTCGATCCTGGTCGAGGACGACACGGTCTGCGTGACGGCGCGCGAGTTCCACCGGCCGATGCGGCTGACGATGTCGGAGCTCTGCGCGCTGGAGCTCGGCCTCGCCATGCTTCGGCGCGAGCGCACGCTAGCGGAGCAGGGCCCGATCGATCGCGCACTCGAGCGATTGCGCCAGGCAATCACTCGAGTGCCGTCCAACGAGCGCCACGAGGGCACGCGCTGGGCCGACCTGAGCGACGCCGGCGCTGTCGAGCATCTCTCGACAATGCGAGCCGCGATCGCGGCGCGACGCAAGCTCGAGCTCCGCTACCGCGCCGGCGGCGCGACCGAGACGTCGGTGCGCACCGTGGCGCCGCACTCGCTCGTGTTCGCGGAGCAGATGTGGTACCTCGTCGCGTCCGGTGACGACGGGGCGCTGCGGTTCTTCCGGCTGGACCGCGTTGAAGCGGTGCACCTGCTCGACGAGCGATTCGAGCGTGACGAGCGCGCCGGCCTGCACGTGCTCGAGGCGGGTCGCGCCTTCGCGTCCGACACGACCCGGCGGATGACAGTGCGCTACTCGCCGCGGATCGCGCGGTGGGTCGCGGAGCGCGAGGGCGTCGCTCTCGCTCCGGACGGGAGTCTCACCCTCGAGCATCCGGTGGCAGACGACGCGTGGGCGGTGCGGCACGTGCTGCAGTACGGCCCCGATGCGGAAGTCATTGCACCGGCGACGCTGCGCGGGTACATCGCGTCGCGTCTGTCCGCGCTCACCGCCTGACGCGCGTCTACGACGCTCCATCGATGACTCGCCACCTCGTCACCGTCTGGAATCCATCCTATGCCCGAGACGCGATGGACGAGCACCGTCGCGTCCTCCGCGAGTGGAGCCGCCGCTTCACGGAGCGCTCAGTGGACGAGGACGACGTTTACGTCTGGTGGGGCAAGGTCAAGTCGTCCAACCGGCAGCAGCCGATGGTCCACCGCGCCGATGCGATCGCCGTGGGCGAGCAGCGCGATGACGAGGAGGTGCAGATCTATCTGACCGACTATCGCGCGCTTTACGTCGGCGAGGTGCTCGAAGTTCGGAGTGACGATCTGCCGGCGAGCGAGAACGCGCACGTCCCGTCCTACTACCGTGAGCGCGAGCTGCGCTGCGACCTCTGGTTCCGGCTCGGCGACATCCGCCGCCTGGTGGTGGATGACACGCTGGGCGTGGTGGAGGAGCTGAAGAAGCTCGCCAACGTGCATTACAACGATCGCCCCGTCTCGATCTACGGAGGCATGGTCAACCTGCCGCTCGTCGTTACCCGACCCGACGGCGCGCGCTTCTTCGATCCGGACGAGCGCGAGACGCTCGCTGGCGACCGTCTCTGGGCGGAGTTCGACGCGGAGCTCGGCTCCGGCATCGCGCTGGTCGAGCGCGATCTGCGCGACAACCGCTTTGGCGAGGTGCTCTGGTACGCGCTCGAGCCGGCGGCTCGGGTGTTCGTGGCCACGGGCGAGCGGCTGTTTCGCGATCACCGGGTCGATGGATCGTTCGACTTCTCCCCGGTGGTCACGAGCCTCGCGAAGGCGGTGGAGGTGCAGGGGAACGCAATGCTCCGTCGAGCCGCCCTCAAGCTGTCACCCGTCGCTCGCCGCGCCAGCGTGGGCGGGCAGACCGTGGACCTTGCCGAGCACCGTGCGCTCACGCTGGGCGAGCTCGCGCGCGTCATCGGCGGTGAGCGCGATCTGAGCGAAGGACTTGCCCGGGTCCTCGACAACGCGCGCTGGTTCCGGGAGATCTTCCCCGCGATGCTCGACGCGCTGGCGGCGGTGCGCAATCCGGCCGCCCACTCGGGAACGATCGACCGCGGCACTGCGACCCAATGGCGCAACCGGCTCGTCGGCGTCGGGTGCGAGGGAGACCTGGTGTCGCTCGCGAAGACCCGCGTGAAGAGAGTTGGAGCCTGAGCACAGCGGAGCCGGCCCGCAGCACGCGCTACCTGCTCGCTTCCATCACCGTGCCCATCGCGCCGGCGCGCGCATCGCGACTGCCAGTGAATGTCGGATTCGTCCTCGACCGATCCGGCTCGATGCACGGCGAGCGCAAGTTCGGCCTCCCTCGAGAGGCGGTGGAGCAGGCGATGCGTCTGCTTCGTCCCGAGGACCGCTTCACCCTCGTCGTGTACGACCAGGCGGTGGACGTGCTCGCGCCCGCGTGGAACGGCGACCCGGAGCTCGAGGCGGTCCGGCAGTCCCTGCGCGATGACGTGAATCGCTACGCCGTGCGTGCGATGAGCCCGATGCAGCTCAAGGCGGCGATGTACGTGGCGGAGTCGGAGAGCAAGGGGCGCGGTCGCGACGGCAGGGCGAGGCGTGCGCCCTGATGTGAGAGGCCGCCAGACCGTGCGCGCCTCCGCTCACGCCTTCGGCCGGCACGTCCCTCCCCCCGGCAGCGCCGGCGAAGCGCTCTTCATGAGCGCCTCGATCTCAGTGATCTCCCGCGGCGTGCCCTTCGACATCCACTCCGTCCCGCTCGACGTCACCACGTAGTCGTCCTCGATGCGGATCCCCATGCCGGAATACTTCGCCAGCGCCGGCGCGAGCTTCGCCCGCATCACCCGATTCTTCGGCGTGTCCGGAAGCGACGCGATGAACGAGGGATCCACGTAGAGTCCAGGCTCCACCGTCGTCACGTCGCCCGCGCGGAAGACGTGATCGCCGTCGTAGTACTGCGCCGGATCGTGCACCTCGAGCCCGATGCCGTGTCCACCGTACCCGTGCCACGCGTACAGCGCACGCTGTGGGCAACCGGTCGGCGGGCAGTTCGTCCCCGCTGGCGCATCGAAGGTCGCCGAGTCCGATTCGATCAGCCCCAGGCGCAGGAGGCCCTTGTTGTACACCTCACGCGCCGCGACTGCGGATTCCATCTCGCGCACGCCGTCCTTCATCGGCCGCACGTACGCCTCCTGCGCGTCTCGCACGAGCTGATACAGCTCGCGCTGCGCCGGTGTGAACGTCCCGTTCACCGGCAGGGTGCGCGTGATGTCGGCCGCGTAGTGATCGAACGAGGTCGCCGCATCGATGAGCAGGAGCTCACCGTCACGCATCACCCGGGTGTCGGCCATGTAGTGCAGGATGTTCGCGTTCGGCCCGGATCCCACGATGCTGCCGTACGCTGGTCGGTCGCCTCCCAGTCGCTTGAACGTGCCCTCGAGCAGCGATTGGATCTCGTATTCGCCACATCCGGGCGCGACGGCCTTCATCGCCTCGATGTGCGCCTTCCCGCTGATGTCCACCGCGCGTTGCAGCAACGCGATCTCCGGTGCGCTCTTCTTCGCCCGCATGCCGTTCACCACGCTGTCGAGCGACGTGACGCGCAACGACGGATGCGCGGCGCGGAGCTGGGCCACCAGTCGCGACCCTCGCGACAGTGAGTCCTGCTCGGCGAAGTCCGCCATGTGCACGTCGGGCACGACGTAGACCGGCAGCCCTGCCGCGACGAGCGAGTCCACCGACGCGCGGAAGCCGGCGATGTCGCGTCCTGGGATCCCGATCGAGCGCTGAAGCGCGTCCGCCGCCGTGCGCTTCCCCAGGACCCGAGCCATGAACTCCGCCTGGTGCGGCACGAACATCGTCGTGCTCGCGCTGCCGCCGCGCTTGACCATGAGCAACACGGCGTTGCCCTCGCCGAAGCCAGTCAGATAGTGGAAGTGCGGCAGCTGGAAGAACGTCGGCCAGTCGCTCACCGGATCGACTTCGCCGAAGGCGATCACTACCCCGGAGTCGATCCGGGCGAGGACCGCCGCGCGCCGCGCGGCGTACTCCTGCGCCGGCACCTGCGCATCGAGGCTGTTGGCGAGGGGCGCCGCGACGACGAGCACGGCGCCGAGGAAGAGGCGAGCGAGACGCAAGTGCATCTGAGTGCGGAGTGAGGGGAGGGAGGGAAACTATCGCCTCGGAGACGAAGCGCGGCGCGAGATTATTCCCGCGCCGCGCCGTCAGGTCACTTCTCCGCTTTACCCGTGAGCTTGCCGGAGTCCCCAGCGTACGTCCAGCGGCCGGTGATCTGGTCCCCCTCGCGCAGCAGGACGATCTCGAACGGCCCCTTCGGGGCTTCACCGTTGAGCGTGAGCTCCACGCCCTTGATCGTGATCCGCACCGGCTGGGCGGGGTCGCCCTCGGGCTGGAAGGTCGCGGCCGGCACGCCGGACGAATCCCGGATCACCACCTCCGCCGGCAATGGGCGCTCGGGGAGCTGGATGTCGAGCTTGTAGGTGCCGGCTGGCAGTGCGGCCCACGGCGTCGACGAGCTGGTCGCGGCGGGAGCGCTGGATTGCGTCGTGGACTGCGCACCCGCCACGCTCGTGGCGAGGGTGAGCAGCACGCTGGCGCAGAAGGCGCGGACGAGGGACGAACGCTTCATGAGTGATCCGAGGAATCGGTGAATGAAATGAAGTGATGATCTTCGGTACGGATCGGTCACGGGCTCGGTTTCCACGAGCGGCGCGCACAGAGCGGTCTCGGGCACGCGAGCCTCTTGCAGGGGATCCGATGCACAGTAAGCGGGGAGCGCCCGGAGCGAACAGCCCTTACTATCCGATCTTCGAGACCTCAGAGGATCCGATGCAAGCGCAGAATCCCTCCGCGCACGACGGCGCCAGCTCCGCCTCCGTCCCCGATTGGTACCGCACCGTGCCTCAGAGCGGGCTTCCGGCGACCCTCGGCATCGAGATCGTCGAGCTCTCCGAGTCGCGCGTCGTCGCGACCATGCCGGTCGACGACCGGACGCGGCAGCCGTACGGGCTCCTGCACGGCGGTGCATCGATCGCGCTCGCCGAGACCGTCGCTTCGTTCGGCGCGACGGCGCGCATCGATCGAGAGCGCTTCCTCGCGGTGGGGCAGGAGATCAACGGCAACCATCTGCGCCCGAAGCTCGATGGCGTCGTGCGCGCCACGGGCGTCGCGGTGCACGTGGGACGCGGCACGCAGGTCTGGTCGATCGAGATCACCGACGAGGAAGGCCGACTCGTGTGCATCTCGCGCTGCACCATGGCGATCATCGACCGCCGGTAGCGCTCGCGACCGGCGCGACGCCGAGACATCTTTGCGGTATGGTTCATCCGCCTTTGCTGCGCTTCGCCGCGCTCCTCCCGCTCGTGCTCGCCTCCGCCTGCGCGCGCGGCACGCCGGCGATCCGCGCGTCGTCCCTTCCCGAAGGCTGCGAGGTGGGCCGCGCGCCCACGGGTGCCAGGGTGCTCGTGTTCTCGCGAACCACCGGGTATCGCCACGCCTCGATCCCCGCGGCGGCGCGGTCGATCCGCGAGCTCGGCGCCGAGGCGGGCTTCGCCGTGGACCATACGGAGGACCCTGCTCAATTCACCGACGCGAACCTGTCGCGCTTCGCGGCCGTCGTCTTTCTGAGCAATACCCAGAAGGTGCTCGATTCCACTGGTCGCGCGGCCTTCCAGCGGTTCGTTCGCTCAGGCGGCGGCTATGTCGGCATTCATGCCTCGAGCAACGCGGAGCTGGACTGGCCGTGGTACGGTGAGCTCGTCGGCGCGCGATTCCTGCAGCATCCCAAGGTGCAGACGGGTACCGTGCTCGTCGCCGAGGCGAACCACGCGTCGACGCGATGCCTGCCGGCAAAGTGGTCCCGCCCGGACGAGTGGTACAACTTCAAGTCGCAACCCGCGCCTGGGAGTCACGTGCTGCTCACGGTGGACGAGAAGTCGTACGAGGGAGGAATGATGGGCGCCGTCCACCCTCTCGCCTGGTACCGCGAGGTGGAGGGCGGGCGCGCGTGGTACACCGCGCTCGGGCACTTCGACGAGCACTACACCGACCCGGTATATCGAAGCCACATTCTTGGTGGAATTCTCTGGGCGCTGAAGCGATAGGTCGAGCCGAACACGCGATGGGGATGTCGGGGGTCGAGAGGGAAAAGCTGCCGGGCGAGCTCGGCGCCGCACAGCCGCTGGTGGACACAACCGAGATGCGCGGCCGGACTCGGGTGCCCCGTGCCCTCGTGGCGTCTCTCCTCATCGCGACCTCGCTCTCCCCCTCGCTGCGCGCCCAGACGTCGAGCGCGTCCGCTCATGCCCGGCGTCCCACGGCGACCGCAACGCAGCTCGCCGGTCGCGTGACCCTGGATGGTCGACTGGACGAGCCGGATTGGGCGCAGGCGATACCCATCGGCACGCTCGTACAGCTCGACCCGGACGAGGGACAACCTGTGAGCGAGCGTACCGACGTCCGTATCCTGTACGACGGAGAAGCGCTCTACGTCGGCGCCAGGCTGCACGACGCGCTGCCCCCGACGCGTCGGCTCGTGCGTCGCGACGCGTTCGTGCTCGATTCCGACTGGCTGACCGTCGCCATCGACAGCTATCACGACCACCTGTCGGCGTTCCGATTCTCGGTGAATCCGTCCGGCGTGCGGCGCGACGAAGTCTTCAGCAGCTCGGGGCGAACGGTGAGCAGCACCAGCGCCGTCGTGACCGACCGGGGCGGACAGGCGGATCAGAGCTGGGATCCCGTTTGGTCGGCCGCGACCACGGTCTCCGACTCGGGATGGATCGCCGAGTTTCGCATCCCGTTCAGCCAGCTCCGCTTCAGCGGCGCCGACATGCAGACGTGGGGCCTGCAGATCGAGCGGCGCATCGCGCGCAAGCAGGAGCTCGCGCAGTTCGCGTTCACGCCGAAGGACCAGCCGTCGGGCGTGCCGTACTACGGACACCTGCACGGTGTTTCGAGAGTGCGCGCGAGCCGGCGGCTCGAGGTGCTGCCGTACAGCTCGGGGCGGCTCTTCATGCGCCCACTGCTCGCGCGCGCGCCGGGCGTCGCGTTCGACGATCCGTTTCGCTCTCGCGCCGAGCTGTCGGCGCGCGCGGGCGCGGACGTCAAGTTCCGCGTGACCTCCAACTTCACGCTCGATGCGACGCTCAACCCGGACTTCGGTCAGGTGGAGCTCGACCCGGCGGTGGTGAACCTGACCGCATTCGAGACGCAGTTTGCCGAGAAGCGACCCTTCTTCGTCGAGGGCGCGGAGATCCTCAGATTCGGCACGAGCATCTTCGGCGCGCCGGAAGGTGGGCCGGCGCAGCTCATCTACTCGCGCCGAGTGGGCCGCGCGCCGCAGCTCACCGCGCCGGACAGCGCCGTGTACGCGGACCTTCCCGACGTCGCGGCGATTCTCGGTGCCGCCAAGCTCACGGGTCGCACGTCGAACGGCTGGTCGATCGGCGTGCTCGAGGCCGTGACTCGGCGCGAGGACGCGACGTTCGTGACGCCGAGCGGCGCGCGAGGTGGCGCCGTGGTCGAGCCGCTGACGTCGTATTTCGCTGGTCGCGTGAAGCGCGACCAGCGCGGTGGCCGCACGACGGTCGGCGCGCTCGCCACCGCCGTGAATCGCCGGCTCACCGACGGAGCGCCCGCCGCCACCCTGCGTTCGAGCGCATACAGCGGTGGCGTCGATTTCCGGAGCGAGACGTCGAATCACCTGTGGTCCGTCGTCGGCTCCTTCTCACCGAGCTGGGTGGGCGGAAGCCCGGCGGCGATCGCCGCGACCCAACGGTCGAGCAACCACTACTTCAATCGGCCCGACGCGACGCATCTGCGCTACGATCCGGATGCCACCTCGATGGCGGGCTATCGCGCGCAGGTGGACGCCGGCAAGCGCGCCGGTAGCTGGACGGGCAACGTCGCGCTCACGGCGAGCAGTCCGGGCTACGAGATCAATGACCTCGGCTTCCAGACGAGCACGGACCGCATCGTGCTCGATCCCAACGTGACTTACGAGCACAACAGACCCGGTCGCCTGCTGCGGCGATGGAGCGTGCGCGCCGGACCGGACAACGTGTGGAACTACGGGTGGGAGCTCGTGCGGCGGCAGAGCTATCTCACCATGCAGGCGCAGCTCGCCAACTACTGGACGGCGAACGTGCAGCTCAACCACGCGAGCCCGTCGTTCAACGACCGGCTCACCAGGGGTGGGCCGTTGACGCGCACCCCCTCGGCGAACGGCGCGCGGTTCGACGTCGGCAGCGATCCGCGCAAGCCCTACACCGTCGCCGCGCAGGTGAACCGCATCATCGACCGATCAGGGCTCTCGCAGGTGATCTACAGCGTCGACCTTGGCTTCAAGCCGGCCGACAACTGGGAGCTGCAGATCGGTCCCGACCTCACTCAGCTCCGCCAGCCGGCGCAGTACGTCACCACCGTCACCGACCCCACGGCGACAAATACCTTCGGCCGGCGCTACGTGTTCGCGCCACTGGAGCAGACCACGCTCGGCATCGACACGAGGCTCAACGTGACCTTCTCGCCGAGGCTCACGCTGGAGCTCTACGCGCAGCCTTTCGTGTCGACGAACGACTTCGGGGCACTCGGGGAGCTGCGTGCACCGCGGACGTTCGACTTCGACCGCTACGGTGCGGACGTCGGAACGGCGGTGCGTGACCCCGTGTCTGGCGAGACGACGGTGGATCCCGACGGCGCAGGGGCGGCGAAGCCGTTCCGGGTGAGCGATCGCGACTTCGATCTCACGTCGCTGCGCGGTAATGCGGTGCTGCGGTGGGAGTGGCGGCCCGGCAGCACGCTCTACGTGGTGTGGCAGCAGGATCGCGCCGAGCGGCTCGGCGGCGTGGAGGCCGAGCTTCGCGGGCGAGACGTGGGGCGGTTGGATCTCGGCGGGAGCGCGGGAGATCTGTTCGGCGTGCGCCCGATCAACGTGCTGCTGTTCAAGGTGAGCTACTGGCTGAACCCGTGAACGAGCGACGGTTGAGCCATGGGATCTTCTCATTGGCCAGCCGAAGCGTCCGGCGAGCGTCGGTGGTCGGCGGTGCGCTCGTCATCGCGAGCGGTGTCGTCGTCGCGTGCCGCCCCATCGCCACGCCCGCGAAGCAGAGCATCGCTCCATTCGTGCCGAGCGCCGCCCAGGTCGCGTTCCTCGACACCGTGCAGCGACGCACCTTCGACTGGTTCTGGGAGACGACCAACGCGACGAATGGGCTGGTGCCCGACCGGTGGCCGACCCAGAGCTTTTCCAGCGTGGCAGCCGTTGGTTTCGGTCTCACGAGCTATCTCGTCGGTGTCGAGCGCGGCTGGATCACGCGCGAGCAGGCGCGCGACCGCGTGCTCACCACGTTGCGGTTCTTCTGGACCGCGCCTCAAGGGAGCGAGGCGACGAACGTCACCGGCCATCGCGGCTTCTTCTATCACTTCCTCGACATGGAGCGCGGCCTGCGCTTCAAGACCGTCGAGCTCTCGACGATCGACACCGGTCTGCTGCTGATGGGGGTGCTCTCGACGCGGCAGTATTTCGACCGTGCGGAAGCCGGCGACTCCACCGTGCGAGCGCTCGCCGACTCGATCTATTTCCGCGTCGACTGGCCATGGGCGCGCAACGCTGCTGCGTCACTCACCATGGGTTGGCATCCGGAATCCGGCTTCATCACCTCGCGCTGGATCGGCTACAACGAGGCGATGCTGCTCTACGCGCTCGCTCTCGGTTCGCCGACGCATCCCATCGAGGCCGACGCCTGGGCGTCGTGGGTCGGAGGCTATCGGTGGGATCGGTTTCACGGACAGGAGTACGTGATGTTCGGGCCGCTGTTCGGGCATCAGTACTCCCACGTCTGGCTCGATTACCGCGGCATCCAGGACGCGTACATGCGCGCGCGCGGCATCGACTACTTCGAGAACTCGCGTCGCGCCACGCTGGCCCATCGCGCGTACGCGACGGCGAATCCTGGTGGGTGGCGCGGGTACGTCGACAGCGTATGGGGACTCACCGCGAGCGATGGCCCGCTCGACTCATCGTTCGTCCTCGGGGGAAGGCAGCGCCAGTTCCATACGTACTGGGCGCGGGGCGCCGGCACCGATGAGATCAACGACGACGGCACGATCGTCCCGACGGCCGCCGGAGGTTCGGTCCCGTTCGCCCCCGAGGTCGCGATCCCGGCGCTCTCGGCGATGCGGCGCCAGTACGGCGATCCGCTGTTCGGGCGGTACGGATTCGTCGATGCATTCAACCCTTCGCTCATCGACGCGAGTCTGCGCGTCTCGCAGGGCCGCATCCACGCCGGCATCGGCTGGTTCGACACGGACTACCTCGGCATCGATCAGGGGCCGATTCTGCTCATGATCGAGAACCAGCGCAGCGAGTTCGTCTGGCGACTGATGCGCGGCAACCCGCACCTGGCGCGAGGGCTCTGTCGCGCGGGGTTCACTGGAGGGTGGCTGGCGGGGAAGTGCTCGTGAAGCAGGCACACGATCGCCTGACACCCACGCTCATACCGTGAGCGCCGCGAGTCCCGCCCATCCGATGCCGATCATCAAGCGGCCACCGCACGCTCGGCGGCGCGCGCGATCCCGCGTAGCATGCCACCGAAGATCAGTCCATGCACCGGGTAGAGCGCGTACCAATACAGCAGGCCGGTGAGCCCATGCGCGTCGAACACCGCGGTCTGTCGAATGACACTCCCGGTCGCGCCGGGCGCGACCTCGAACTGTAGCCAGGCGCGCCCCGGGAGCTTCATCTCGGGACACAGCCGCAGCAGGCGCCCGGGCTCGATGGCTTCGACGCGCCAGAAGTCCACCGCATCTCCGGGATTGAGCGACTCCGGATCGCGACGTCCGCGCCGCATTCCGGCGCCGCCGGCGATGAGGTCGAGCAGCCCGCGCAGCCGCCAGAGCCAGTCACCGTAATACCATCCGGTAGAGCCGCCTATTCGTTCGATGGGCCGGAATGCGACCGCGGGTGAGCACGCGACGGTGACGTCGCGCGAGTCGACACGGCGAGAGCCGAGCGCTCTGCCTCCCCAGGGCTGCGTGTGTCCGATCGACGAGCGCGCGTCGGACCACCGCGTCTCGGCGAACTCGCGGTCCTCGTTCGACAGCGCCTGCGCGATCGCCTCGCGCATGCTGCGCGGAACGATCCCGGGGAAGAGTCGCGCCGCGATCGGCGACGTCACCACGGTCTCGTTGCGGACGCCGTCGATGAGCTTCTGTCCGACCCGCGCATACACGGGAGTGACGAGTCCCAGCCAGCGTCCCGAGAGCCATGGGGTGAGCAGCGGGACACGGATGAACGTGCGGCGCAGTCCGCGCTGCGAGGCGTACTCGCGCATCAGGTCGAGGTACGACACACGGTCGCTACCGCCGATCTCGACCACTACACTCCCGTCGACCGACACCTCGGATGCGGCGACGAGATAGGCGATCACGTCGGTGACCGCGATCGGTTGCGTCAGAGTACGCACCCAGCGAGGCGTCAGCATGACAGGCAGCCGCTCCACGAGCGCGCGCACCAGCTCGAACGAGAGGCTGCCCGATCCGAGGATGACCGACGCACGCAGCTCGATCGTTGGCACGTCCGAGTCGCGCAGGATGCGCCCGACCTCGTGCCGGCTGGCGAGGTGCGTCGAGAGTCGCTCGTCGGAACCGAGCCCGCCGAGGTAGACGATGCGCCGCACGCCGGCGGCACGCGCCGCCTGCGCGAAGCTCCGCGCGCCCTCCCACTCCTCGCGTGCGAAACCGCGCGGCGTGGCCATCGCATGGATGAGGAAGTACGCCGTGTCCACTCCCTCGAGCGCGGCGGGGAGCGTCGCGGGATCGAGCACGTCGCCGCGCACGACCTCCACACCGACGGGTGCTCGGGCGCGCAGCTCGTCGGGCCGACGCGCCATGCACCGCACGCGTGCGCCGGCTTCGTGCAGTGCGCGCATCAACCGGCCGCCGATGTAGCCCGTCGCCCCCGTCACGAGTAGAAGCGGGTCTCCGACGTGGTGCCGAAGCTCGCCTGTCATGACGCCTCATCAAGCCGGCGAAGCTCCGCGACCAGACCGTCCATGCTGGTCGCGACGCGCACACCGATCGCCGAGAGCTCGCCGGCGACGCCCGCCGCGCCAGCCCCGCCGGCGACGAGGCCCACACTGTCGGGCAGCGCCGCGCGCAGCGTTCGAAGTTCTCCGAGCAAGGCCTTTCGATCCTCCACGTACACGATGCTCACCGCGACCACGCGCGCGTCGGCCGACCGCGCGGCTTCGGCGATCGCCATCGCCGGCAGGTCGGCGCCCAGATGCAGCACGTTCCACCCTTCGACGGCCGCCGCCGCGCCGGCGAGCACGGCGCCGATCGCGTGTCGTTCGCCGGCGAGCGTGCCGACGACCACGAGCGGCGCGCCCGGCCGCCGGCCGAAGGCGCGCATCCGTTCGGCGACGATGTCGTGCAGGAGCGACGAGACCATGTGCTCGTGCGCCATCGGCAGGCGGCCGGCGTGCCATTCATTGCCCACTCGGCGGAGCAGCGGTGCGGCGACGGACTCGATGAACGCGGCGACGCCCATCACCGCCGCTGCACGCCGTAGGGTATCGTCGAGCGCGACGGAGTCGAGCGCGCGCGCGAGGAACAATGCCTCGCCAACGAGGTCGCGTTTCTCGCCGGACTTGTCAGGCGACGGTGCCCGCCGCTCGCGCGCCGAGAGGTCCTCCTCCACGAGCTCGGCCAGCGCTTCGTCGGTCAGACTGGCAACGCGAGAGATGCTGCGCCCGGCGCGGGTGGCGGCATGGAGCAATGCCAGTCGCTCGATGTCGGCGTCGGAATAGAGCCGCTGCCCGCCGGGCCCGCGCGTCGGCGCCACGGCGCCATAGCGTCGCTCCCAGACGCGCAGGAGGTCCTGCGACAGTCCAGTCCGCTCCGCGACCACGGCGATCGGATGTCTCGGCGTCGCGCGTCTGTCCGCAGTCTCGATCATGCCAGCAATGTACATCCTGTCCAAGTAACGTCAAGGAATTCCTTAGACAGTCCCTTGACAACCAGCGCACCGGCGGCGATGGTCCTGTACAATCGCTGGACAACACGACGCTGCCCGGACTCGCGGGCGCTCGCTGCCCAGATGGACACTTCAGGGAGAGTCCCAATGATCACGAAGTCGCTCTATGCAGTCGCTGCCCTCGCCGCCTCGCTCTCACTGCCCGCCGTGGCGTCGGGCCAGGCGCACGGAACGCATCAGGCGTCCAAGGACATCGTGCAGACCGCCGTCGGTGCCGGCACGTTCAACACCCTCGTCGCCGCCGTGAAGGCGGCCGGCCTGGTCGAGACGCTTCAGGGGAAGGGACCGTTCACGGTCTTCGCGCCGACCGACGAGGCGTTCGCCAAGCTGCCAGCCGGCACGGTCGAGGGTCTGCTCGCGAATCCGAAGCAACTTGCCAAGATCCTCACCTTCCACGTCGTGCCGGGCAAGGTGATGGCGGCGGACATCGTGAAGGCGAAGCGCGCGACGCCGACGACGGCCAACGGCGGGACGCTCGACGTGGTCGCCAGTGATGGCCGAGTGATGGTGAACGGTGCCAAGGTCGTGACGGCCGATGTCGTGGCGTCGAATGGCGTCATCCACGTGATCGACACGGTGCTGCTCCCGCCCTCGGCGAAGGTCGGCGAGTAGTCGGGTCTCGATCGGGCGCACGAATGGTGCGCCCGATCGCCTCTGCCGGCGCCACTCGCGCCACGCCCGTTGCCAGGATCACGGCTTGATGAGCCGCTCCTGACCTCCGCCGGTGACGATCTTCAGGTACGGGTCCGTGCCCCGCGACAGGATCTGGACGTACCCTTTCTCGCCGCCGAGCACGAGCCCAGAGCCATCCTCGGACGCTGCGAGCTTCACGTGCGGGCTTCCTTTCGAATCGATGAGGCGCAGTTGCACCGTCTCGGGAGAGCCCTTCGTGCCGTTCGGCATCTTCACGTCCGGATCGGCGGGAAGGACCTTGATCTCGGCGCGGACCCGACCTTGTTCGTCAATGAGCTCCAGCGCACTCCCGCGCAGCACCCCTGGGGAAGCGTGCTCGTTGGCCGCGAGCGGCCGAACGCGAGCGAGCACCAACACGACGAGTCCGAGATTCAGCGCAGCGAGCACGAGCGCGAGTCGTCGCCAACCCATGAGAGCCTCCTTCGAGACGGTGTATCACTGCAACTCATCTCGTTGGACGGCGCATGCAAGGGAGATGCTTATCGGCCGTACTGAACCCGCGAGTCCGCCCTACTCCCCAAAGCTCGGCTCGTACACCTCGTCCGCCGCTTCCTGCCGCCGCATCCCCGCCAGCGTCCGCTGACAGGTGTTCCAGCGCAGGATCGCGTCGTCGTTTCCCGGCTGCCGAAGCTGCTCCGCCTTCTCGAACGATTCCATCGCCGTGCGCAGCGTGGCGAACGCCATCGCCTCGGCATGCATGGCGCCGCTGGCGAGCTGCGCGTGCGCAAGCCGCTCCGAGATGATGCCGGCGTAATACGCCTGCTGATACGGGTCGGTCAGACGATCGAGCGTGGCGCGAGCCCGGCGCGCGAGCTCTCCGTTCTCCCGTCCAAACTGGTCGGTGATCGCGAGGAGCAGCATCACCAGCACCGGCTGGTTCGTCGGATCCACCTCGAGCACGTCGAGGCAGATGCTCTCCGTCGCCCATGACTGATTGAGCAGCCGGTAGCGCTCCGCCTTCTGAACGGCGCGAGGGATGGCTTCCTTCGAGATCGTCTTGAGGTCGGGCATGGGAACTCCTGGATTCATTTCGTCCACCGCAATCGCCGTTCGTCGGTTGACGGTTTTTCGGTTCCCGTCAGCGAGCAGGAACGGCGACGGCGTAATCAGTTGGGTGTGCCGGCCGAGAACCGAGAAACCGTGAACCGATTAACCCTTCTTCTTCCCCCTCACCAACCGCACCAGCGCCCTCAACGGATCGAAGTACTGATCCGCCACCCGCTCCTTCAGCGGGATGATCGCGTTGTCCGTGATCTTGATCCCTTCCGGACAGACGTTGGTGCAGCACTTCGTGATGTTGCAGTACCCGATGCCCTGGGACTCCTTGAGTTGCGCCGTGCGATCGACCGTGTCGAGTGGATGCATCTCGAGCGCGGCGGCGTAGACGAGGAAGCGCGGGCCGATGAACTCCTCGTGCTTGTGATGATCGCGCAGCACGTGGCAGACATCCTGGCAGAGGAAGCACTCGATGCATTTCCGGAACTCCTGCACACGGTCGACGTCGCGTTGATCGATTCGCCACGTTCCGTCCGGCGCATCCGGTGGACGCGGGGTGAATCGGGTGATCTTGGGCTTCACCCGGAAGTTCCACGACACGTCGGTGACGAGGTCGCGCACGTGCGGGAAGGCGCGGATCGGCTCCACGCTCACCGGCTCCTCGGCCGGCAGCTCGTCGAGCCGCGTCATGCACATCAGGCGCGGCTTGCCGTTGATCTCCGCCGAGCACGAGCCGCATTTCCCCGCCTTGCAGTTCCAACGAACCGCGAGGTCCGGCGCCTGCTCGGCCTGGATCTGATGGATGGCGTCGAGCACCACCATCCCGTCGATCGCCTCGGTGGTGTAGTCGCGTAGCTCGCCCTGACCGTCGGCGCCGCGCCAGACGCGGAAGGTGCGGGCGCTGTGACCAACCGCGGCGTCCTGGGCTTGCTGCGCCGCGGTGTACGCGTCGACGGCGCGGGGGCTGGCAGTCGGTGCGGTGGAAGCCACTACTTCATCTCCTCGATGATCGCCGCGAGCTCGCCCGGGAGCGGCGGGATGGGCTCGCGCGCGAGCGCCATCGTGCCGTTCCCGTCGCGCCGCACGACGTGGTTGAACGTCGCGAACGTCGGGTCCTTCTCGGGATAGTCGTCGCGGAAGTGGCCGCCGCGGCTCTCGCGTCGCTCGAGCGCGCAGCGCGCGATCGCCTCCGACACGATGAGCAGGTGGCGCAGGTCGAGCGCGGTGTGCCACCCGGGGTTGTACTCGCGGTTACCGGGCACGCCGACCTGCTCGGCGCGGTGCTTCAATCCCTCGACGGCGACGAGCGACTGCTGCATCTCCTGCTCGGACCGCACGATCCCGACCAGGTCCTGCATCGTGGTCTGCAACGCGTCCTGCACCTGGTAGGCGCTCTCGCCGCTCGTGCCGCGGTCGAACGGCGCGAGTGCGTAACGCATCCCCTCGTCGACCTCGCCCTCATCGACTCGCACGTCACCATTCGTCTTGGCGAAATCCGCGGCGTACCGACCGGCGCGCTGCCCGAACACCAGCAGATCCGACAGCGAGTTGCCGCCGAGCCGGTTGGCGCCGTGCAGTCCCGCCGCGCACTCGCCGCAGGCGAACAGCCCGGGTACGGTCGACATCTGGGTGTCGCCGTCGACGCGGATTCCGCCCATCACGTAGTGCGTCGTCGGGCCGATCTCCATCGGCTCCTTCGTGATGTCGATGTTCGCGAGCTGCTTGAACTGGTGGTACATGCTCGGAAGCTTCTTCCGGATGTGCTCCGCGCCGTTCGGGATGCGCTCCTTGATCCAGGAGATGTCGAGGAACACGCCGCCGTGTGGCGAGCCGCGTCCCTCCTTCACCTCTCGCACGATCATGCGCGCGACGTGATCGCGGGTGAGCAGCTCCGGTGGACGACGCGACTCCTTGTCGCCCTGGGTGTACTTCCAGCCCTCCTCCTCGTTGTCCGCCGTCGACGACTTGTAGTTGTCGGGGATGCTGTCGAACATGAACCGCTTGCCATCGCGGTTGCGGAGCACACCGCCTTCGCCGCGCACCCCCTCCGTCACGAGGATGCCGCGCACGCTCGGCGGCCAGATCATCCCCGTCGGATGGAACTGCACGAACTCCATGTCCTGCAGCGCCGCGCCGGCAAGATACGCGAGGGCGTGTCCGTCGCCGGTGTACTCCCAGCTGTTGCTCGAGATGCTGTAGGCGCGGCCGATGCCGCCGGTGGCGAGCACCACGGCCTTCGCGCGGAATACGCGGAACCGTCCGCGCTCGCGCTCGTACGCCAGCGCGCCCGCGATCCGCTCCCCGTCGTGCAGCAGCGTGACGACGGTGCACTCCATGTGCACGTCCAGCCCCTCGTGGATGCCGTGATCCTGGAGCGTCCGGATCATCTCCAGCCCGGTGCGGTCGCCGACGTGCGCGAGCCGCGGGTACCGATGGCCGCCGAAGTTGCGCTGCAGGATGCGCCCGTCCGTGGTGCGGTCGAACAGCGCCCCCCACTTCTCCAGCTCCTGCACGCGGGCGGGTGCCTCCTTCGCGTGCAGCTCGGCCATCCGCCAGTTGTTGAGGTACTGACCGCCACGCATGGTGTCGGCGAAGTGCACGCGCCAGCTGTCACGGTCGTCCACGTTCCCCATCGCCGCGGCGACTCCACCCTCGGCCATCACGGTGTGAGCCTTGCCCAGCAGCGACTTGCACACCACGCCGACGCGGACACCACCCGATGCGGCCTCGATCGCGGCGCGCAGGCCGGCGCCCCCGGCGCCAATCACGAGCACGTCGTGATCGATCGTCGTCTGATCGCTCACAGCAGCCGCCAGTCGTGCCAGATGCCCATCGCGCACAGGCGCACATAGACATCGGTGAACGCGACCCAGAACAGGCTCGCCCACGCCCAGTTCATGTGTCCGCGGTTGAGGCAGCTCACGCAATCGTAGGCGGTGCGCCGCAGCGGCCGGCCGGCGAGCCGATCGAGATAGCCGCCGACGAGGTGTCGCAGCGAGTGACAGCCGAGCGTGTAGCCACCGAGCAGAACGACGTTGGTGGTGAGCACGAGAGATCCGATTCCGATCCCGAATCGCGTGCCACCGGTCGCGTCGGCGAACCAGAAGCCCTTCCAGGCGTCGTGCGCGAGGATGAGGAGGAAGGCGAGCGCGAAGTAGAGGAAGTAGCGATGCACGTTCTGCAGCACGAGGGGCAGCGTCTTCTCGCCGAGGTAGCTGTTGCGCGGCTCACCCACGGCGCAGCTCGGCGGATCGGCCCAGAACGCCTTGTAGTAGGCGCCGCGGTAGTAGTAGCAAGTGAAGCGGAAGCCGGCGGGGAAGGGAAGGATGAGCAGCGCCGGTGAGATCGCGGCGAGCCATCGTGGCGCTCTGGCGAACCAGGCGTGGTCCGAGCTCCCGAACAGCAGCGGGGAGTAGAACGGCGACAGGTAGTTTCCGAACTCGTAGTTCGCGTTCTGGAATGCGGCCCACGTCGCGTAGCCCAGGAAGCTCGACAGGACGATGAACACGCCGAGCGGAGGCAGCCACCAGGCGTCGCGGCGCATCGTCTCGCCGAATCCGCGACGCCTGAGTTGAACGACAGGTTGCGTCATCGAGCCCGAATCTCCAGGGTGAAGTGGGCGCTAAGGTAGGGCGCGGGGACGGAGGGGCGGAAGAGGGCGACGGCCCACCCCCGTGCTTGCCGAATGGGGACGGCGGATGCATTTCACGTCCACACGATCCCAGGCTACCATGCTGATGCGCGGACACGCCGCCGCTCGCTCGTTCGCTGTCTTCGCGCTCTGTGTCGTCGGCGCCGCGCCGCTCCGCGCCCAGGCTCAGCGCGACTGGATGCTTGGCCCGTTCGAGAAGCCGCGCAGCGTCAATCCCGTGCTCACTCCGCGCGCGACGTCCACCTTCCGCTCGCCGCTCGGCGACAGCACGGTGCGTTGGGAGGAGTATGCGACGTTCAACCCCGCGGCGATCGTGCGCGACGGCAAGGTCGTGATGCTCTACCGAGCCGAGGACAATCCGAGCGCGCGCGAGATCGGCCATCACACGTCGCGGCTCGGCTTCGCCGAGAGCACGGATGGACTGCGCTTCACGCGGCGCGCGGCGCCGGTGCTCTATCCCGATCGCGACGCGCAGCAGAAGAACGAGTGGCCCGGCGGCGTGGAAGATCCACGGCTGGTTCAGGCGGAGGACGGCTCGTACGTGCTCACGTACACGCAATGGAATCGCGAGGTGCCGCGGCTCGCCGTCGCCACCTCGCCCGACCTGGTGCGTTGGACGAAGCACGGCCCCGCGTTCGCAGCCGCGGCGAACGGAAGATATCTCGCCAAGGAGACCAAGTCCGGCGCGATCCTCACGCGCCGCGTCGGTGACCGGCTGGTCGCCACGCGCGTGAACGGCAAATACTGGATGTACTTCAACGTTCCGGACGTGCTCGTCGCGACCTCGGACGACCTCATTCACTGGACCCCGCTGGCGGATGCGGACGGCAATCTGGTGAAGGTGCTGTCGGCGCGACCGGGCTACTTCGATTCGTGGCTGGTGGAGGCGGGGCCGCCCGCCGTGCTCACCCCGCGCGGCATCGTCCTCCTGTACAACGCCGGCAACTCCGGCGAGTTTGGCGCGCCAGGCATTCCCGCGCGCATGTACACGGCGGGCCAAGCGCTGTTCGATCCACGCAATCCCATCAAGCTGCTCGATCGGTCCGACGAGCCGTTCATCCGGCCGACGGAGGCGTACGAGCGAACGGGCCAGTATGCGCAGGGCACCACTTTCGTCGAGGCGCTCGTTCCATTCAGGGACAAGTGGTACCTCTACTACGGGATGGCGGACTCGCGAGTCGGCGTCGCGGTGTCGGTGCCTGGCCGCATTCGCCGCTAGTCCGCGCGTCGGGAAGTCAGCGGCGGGCCCGGCACTTGACAGGCTAAACAGATGTTCTATCCTGGGGCCTCCCCTCCCCGAGGATCGTCCATGCTCCGCCTCTCCTCCGCTGGTGCCGGCGCGCGCCGATTAGGTGCGTTTGCTGCCTTGGCCCTCCTCGCCGCGTGCAATGGCGACAGCCTGCTCGCACCGGGTCGCCGCAGTGAGCTTCACGCCCCCGCGCCACCGGCGCACTACCCGATCATCTTCATTCACGGCTACAACGCGTCGCCCGCGACCTGGCTCACCATGGTCAGCCGCTTCAAGATCGACGGCTACACCGACGCCGAGCTCGTGAACTGGTCGTACGACTATCGGCTGAGCAACGCGACGACGGCATCGAAGCTCAAGGCGAAGATCGACTCGGTGCTCCTCGCGACGGGCGCGCACCACGTGAGCATCATCACCCACTCGATGGGTGCGCTCTCGGCGCGCTACATGACCCGTAACCTGCTGGCCTCCTTGGATACGCGCGTCGATGCCGTCGTCACGCTCGGTGGCACGAACCACGGCACCGTGACGGCGTTCGGCTGCACCTCCGTCTCGTGCTCGGAGATGCGGCCGTACTCGTCGTTCCTGACCAGGCTCAATTCAACGGACGAGACGTGGGGCACGCCCCGCTATGCCACCTGGTGGTCGGCGTGCGACGAGGTGATCTACCCGCAAAATAGCGCGAAGCTCTCGGGCGGAGCGATCAACAATCAGACAGCGTGCCTCCGTCACAGCCAGCTGCACGAGAACTACACGGTGTACACCCAGGTGCGCGACTTCGTGAAGCAGACGCCGTTGGGGCTGTAGGTGCGTGAGGCGGTGAGTGGGCGAGTGGGAGAACAACGGTGAGTGGGTGAGTGAGATCGTGGGTTGATGCGAAACGGCCTCGGGAAAGCTTCTGCCTCCCGAGGCCGTCAACTCACCATCGCACCATCGCACTCACGCACTCACCCATAAGCGCACCCGCGCTCAATTCGCCCCGAAGCAGTACAACAGCCCCGCGCCACCGGTCGACACGAGATTCTGCTGGCTGCAGCCGCGCGACGGATGCGCCGAGTTCCACGAGCTCGAGCCGCCACCCGTGCGATCGTGGTGCCCGACGAATGCGCTCCCCGTCGAAGCGTTGCTCGTCCAGTTGTCGCAGGTCGTGTCGATGCGACCAGGCAGCGCTCGTCCGAACGAGTCGGACCCGGTGAGGATGTCGTGGACGTTCGGCGTGTCGCCCGCGCCATTCACCACCGCGCCCTTCTCCGTGATCGCGTTCATCTTGTTGATCTGATTGCGGTCACGGACGATGTCGCCGTGCAGGTCGGCTACGTTCGCGGCGATCATCGCGCCCTTGGCGTTGTGCCACGGACCGGTGCCGATCCGGTCGCGCGCATGGATCGCACGATTGTCCGGACCCACGCCACTGAGGTACGCGCGCCAGGTCCGTCCCGGAGCCACCGGGGTGCCCGACGCCGCCGCGAGCTCGGTGCAGCGGGCATCCGCGCCGGCCAACCCGCCGAGGTTGCCCCCGTCGCCCTTGCCGGAGCTGGTGATGAAGAACGACATCGGCGCCGCAGGCTGCTGCGCGGGCGCGGGATTCTGCGCTCCGGCCACGCCCGACACCACACCCACGATGAGGATACTGCTGGCGACGCACGACACGACACGCATGTGACCATCTCCGCTGAGAGTTCGCGATCCGTTGACCGAGCGGCGCAGAACCTAGCGCGCGTCGCGAACGCGATCAATTCGTCGTCGGATCAGCTCGGTGACGTCACGCTCGTCGAGACGAGGCCCCGCTCGGCGAGACCCGTACGCACGAGTGGAGCGACCTCCGTGCCGAGCAGCTCGATCGCGCGCATCACGGTCCGGTGCGGCATCCCCATCAGATAGATGAGGTATCGCGAGTTGCCGAAGATCTCGTGCTGGAAGAGGATCTTCTCCGCCACCGTCTTCGGGTCACCGACGAGGAGCGCGCCGCGAGGACCGCACAGCAGATCGTACTGCGCCCGCGTGGGCGGAGGCCAGCCGCGTTCGCGCCCGATCTTCCGCATCGACGCTTCGTGCCCGGGCCAGTATTCGTCGGCCGCCTGCCGCGAGCTCTCGGCGACGTGACCGTGCCCGTTGATGCTCAGGCCGAGGCGGGATGGGTCGTGTCCCGCGCGCCGCGCGGCGTCGCGATACACCTCGATGAACGGCGCGAACCGCTCTGGCGCGCCGCCGATGATTGCCAGCGCCATCGGCAGACCGATTCGGCCCGTTCGCTCGGCGGATGCCATCGTCCCGCCAACCGCGATCCAGACGGGAAGCGGCTGCTGGATCGGTCGCGGGATCACGACCTGATTCCGGAGCGGCGCGCGGTGCTCGCCCGACCAGGTGACCGGCCCGTCCTCTCGGATGCGCAGCAGCAGCTCGAGCTTCTCGGTGAACAGCGCGTCGTAGTCGTCGAGATCGTAGCCGAACAGCGGGAACGACTCGATGAACGAGCCGCGCCCGGCCATGATCTCGGCGCGTCCGCCCGACAGGAGGTCCAGCGTCGCGAAGTCCTGGAACACGCGCACCGGGTCGTCGGAGCTGAGGACCGTGACGGCGCTGGTGAGCCGGATGCGCGAAGTCCGCGCCGCGATCGCCGCGAGCACGACCGCGGGCGATGAGACGATGAAGTCGGGGCGGTGATGCTCTCCGACGCCGAACACGTCGAGCCCCACCTGCTCGGCGAGCTCCGCCTCCTCGACGAGCTCCCGCATCCGCTTCGGTGGGGGAGTGATGGCGCGCCCCGACTCGTCGGGCGTCGTTTCGGCGAAGGTGTACAGACCCAGTTCCATGATCGATGCTCGGTTGGTTAGCGAACCAGTCGCTCGGCGGCGTCGAAAGTTCCGTGCGCGCACAGGATGGTTCGAGTAGCGTGCCAGCCGCGGAAACGCGGATTGGAACGGATGACGCCGATTGCCACGGATTGGCGCAGCAGCGGCGCATG
Source organism: Gemmatimonadaceae bacterium (assembly GCA_035265545.1). GTDB lineage: Bacteria > Gemmatimonadota > Gemmatimonadetes > Gemmatimonadales > Gemmatimonadaceae > AG11. The sequence goes on from DATFOL010000578.1 coordinate 35,662, forward strand.
GATCGCTGCGTCGCAGCCAAAAAACATCTTTGGGGTCGTGGATGGAGAGGAGCGTTGCACCAGAGTACACAGCTCGATCCGGAGAGGAGCCGATCCGGCCCTTCTGCCGTTCAGATCCGCTGAATCCACGTTCCGTCGTTTGGGACGCCACTCGAACTCTCTACGGCACCGCGCGAGCGACGCCCGGTCACGCGCCCACGTCCGCGCTTGACCCCGCCCGGCACGCGCCCGATCATCGCCGTCTTCATCTCCGCCGA
>DATFOL010000579.1:0-3487 GCA_035265545.1 Gemmatimonadaceae bacterium
TAGAGGGCGGTGCGCAGGGTGGAGCGCTGGGGCGCGTGCGGTGTGACGGACATGTGGAGCCTCCGCGGCATGGGACGGACCGGGGCTCGTGAGGCGGGAGCCGGCGGCTCGCTCAGGGGCCCGGTCGCGTGTTGCGCCCGCTCCTTCGCGGCACGCCAGTCACGCAGACGTCCGCTCGGGGCGTCGCACTAGAGGCGAAGAAGGGCGCGGAAAGCGGACACGCGACCCGTTCCGACACGACGAGCGCGCGCAGCGTATCCACGTCGAGATCGTTGGTCGGCTCGTCGAGCAGCAGCACGTTCCCGCCACTCTTCAACAGCTTCGCCAGATGCATGCGGCCCTGATCGACGTCCGCGAGCGTCACTGTGTCGGCTTGGCCTTGATCGCGCCGGCGTAATCGGCCAAGGTCTTCCCCTTCGCGAGGTGGACGATCGAGATCTGGTGGATCTCCTCGCCGTCGTTCACGAGCCGGAAGGTCGTCGTGCCGGCGACGATGTTCGGCGGCGCGATGAAGGCGAACTCCTTGGCGTGCACGGTGACGACGGGATGCTTGAACGACTTCGACGCGGTTGCGGCGTCTCCGATCGATGATCACGCGACGGCGGCCACGACGAACAGCGCGGCGGGGAGAGCACGGCCATGGTCCGAGGCGCCGCTGGCGACCGCGCTAGGCTGCGGCTGCCGTGGCTCCGTCATCGACCATCCGCGCACTGTCGTAACAGCGTGTTCGCACCACCGCTGCCGCGTGACACGGCGCAAGTCGAAGTCGTCCTTGTGCAAACTGGCCACATCGTGAAGCGCCGGCGTCTCGCGACGCCGGAACCCGAACTCGGTTCGAGAGACTATACCATGCGCAGAACCCAGCTCCTTTGCGGCGCGGCACTGCTCGCGCTCTGCACGCAGACACTGTCGGCCCAGCAGACGCGGACGTCTGTTCCGCTGCTCGGTTTCTCCGTCGGCACCATGTCCATGGACGCCGCATCCGCCGCGCTCTCGCAGGTTGGCGACCGCTCGTACGGCCTGCAGCTCGACGCCGGCGCGCTGATCAAGCAGCACCTGTACCTCGGCATCGATATCGGCGGCCAGTTCCTCAAGGACAATGCGCAGTTCACGCAGAACACGACCGGCGGCGTGATGAAGTCGAGCGCGTCGGTGACCTACTTCTCCGCGATCGCCGGACTGCGCTCGGGGATGCCGCGCGCCGTGCCGATCGCCCTCGCGCTCAACGTCGGCGGGAGCGTCACGCTCAGCCGGCGCAGCATCGACAATTGCGAGGACTGTCAGGTCGACAAGCTCAAGATCCCCGGCGGCGCGTTCGTCGAGCCAGCGCTGATCGTCGGCAGCGGGAGGGCGCAATTCAGGGCCTCCAATCGCATCTACGGCGGCAGCGGCATGCGGAATGTGACGTCGGTCGGAATGGAGCTGGCGCTGGCGAAGTGGCGTTAGGCTGAACCCGGTGCGCGCCTGTCCCTAATGATTGATCAGGGCGACGCCCAACGGTCGCGAGCGAGGTCGAGACCGCGCACCGCACCGAGGCGAAGCGTGTCGTCGCGTGGCCACAGGACCACCGATCGCTCGCACGACGATGAATGTGTCGGACCGGTGACAAACGATGCGGCCGTCAAGGTGGATCTCGTTCAAGCCGGAGCGGGAGAGTGAGAAACGGCCTCGGAAGGCAGAAGCGTCCCGAGGCCGTCACCCACCGGCGCACTCACTCACTCACTCACTCCCACTGTCACTCGAGCGACCCCGCGAGCGCCTTCGCCGCAGCGTACGCGCCGACCTCGCGGCCGGCCTCGACGTCGAACAGGTAGTGGATGCCGGCGTAGATGCGGGACATTCCGGCCTCCTCCAGCGTTGCTTGCAGCATGTCACGGTCGCTCGGGAACGCGTGCGACAGCACCGCGGTGAACGCGCCGGAGATGCACGAGTGGGCCGATGGGTACGAGGGGTGGTTGGGCGTCGTGAACGCGAGCAGCGGCTGGATCCTCGAATCGACTTGCCACGGCCGCGGAATCCACCAGTAGAACTTCGTCGTGAAGCAGATGATCTGCGCATCGAACGCGGCGACGTTGGCGTAGGCGAGGATGCGCGAGGCTTCGGCTTCGGTGAAACGGTGCCCTTCGATCAGCTCGACGCCGATCCGATTCCACTCGCCCGCCGTGAAGGGGCCGAACGGAGACACCTTGTTCCACTTGAGCGCGATCGCCACCTGCTGCGCGCGCAGCTCCGGCGACACGTTCATGATCGCGTAGACCTCCGCGGCGGCGTCGTGGAGCGCGTGCGAGCCGATGGCGGGCGGCTCGCCCGTGAACATCAGGTCTGCGGGGTGGAGGAAGAACGGCGTGACGCCGTAGAGCGACCTGACGACCGCGCTGTGCGTATACCAGGCGCCTTCCGTCGTGGAGACCTCCGGGAGGAGCGCGATACCGTATTGGTCTGCTGCCATCAGCGCCCGGACGCTCAGCGCCGCCTCGCGACCGATCGCGTCCCCCGCCGCGACGTCTTCGTGAGCCAAATTCTGCGGAATCCCGTCGGTGCGGAGCTCTTCCTCGAATGTGGCGACCAACGCGGGGTGGAAGTTCACGTAGAAGTTCGACAATACGTCTACCGAAGCTCGCGCCACGGCGGCGTCCACCGAGGCGTGAGTCTCCGGCGCCGTCGCCATGAGGGCCGCGCGGTATTGGGCGAGGGAGAGGTAGGTCAGCATGCGGCTCGCCCACGCCTGCCCGTTCGAGGGTGCCCCGTAGCGTTGCAGCAGGTCGGTTGTTCGCTTGTTCCATCGAGTGGTCACAAGCTCGTCCCACTGCTCGACCGATTCCGAAGCAGGCGCGTCCGCTGCCGTCGGTGCCGTCGGTGCCGTCGGGATCGTCGGCGCGTCGGTGCAAGCCCACGCGACAGTGGTTGCTCCGAACAGCAAAGCCCAACGCAGGGTGACTAGGTGTCTCGGCATGGTCTCGTCCTCCGGACTTCGGTGCAGAGCCCCCGAGCCTCCGCGGCTGAGGCGCGCCTCGTGAAACGGAGACAGATCATCGGCGACCCGTCAGGCGTCTGGGCGAACAACCTGACGTTTCCAGATCACCACCGCATCACCGTATCGTCACCGCCTCTTGCGCCGCGCGTCGGGGGTGGTAGCGTGATCGAGTCGCGCCCTGAGGTGGTGTCGCATGCTGCGACTGCTGACGCTCGGCGGCCTTGCACTCGAGTCGGACGGTGCGCTCGTCGAACGGACGGTGCGCCCGCAGAATCTGGCGCTGCTCGCACGGCTCGCCGTCGGTGGGCGACCCGGCGTGAGTCGCGAGAAGCTGGTCGGCTGCTTCTGGCCGGACAGGGACGAACGCGATGCACACCACTCGCTGAGCCAGGCGCTCTATCGCCTTCGCGTCGAGCTCGGGATGGGCTCCCTCGTGAGCGGCACGCGCATCCTCCGCCTCGACCCGCGCCACATCTCGGCGGACGTCACCGAGTTCGACGAAGCGCATCGCGC
>DATFOL010000580.1:0-6990 GCA_035265545.1 Gemmatimonadaceae bacterium
AAGCGCGCGATCTGGTCGGACCCCGAGCACGTCGCGACGTCGGTGTTCACGCCGCGCGGGCTTCGACTGTCAGAGATCGACGTTCGTAGCGGCGCGGTGCGCAGCACGCTCGAGCTCCCCGACTCGGTGGTCGCCGACTACACCGCGCTGCCGAACGGCTGGGCGTGGATCCCGGCGAGCCGTGACCGCATCGTCGTCTCGGAGGGAAACCGTCGGCGAGAGTACAAGCGGCCCGCCTGGTTCGCCGGCATCGGACAGCTCTCGGCCGACCGCGCGAACCGTCGCATCTTCTACCTGGGCTTCGGCCGCGCCACCGGCGACTCCGCTGGTGTGGCAGTCCTCGACCTCGACGACGGCAAGTCCACGCTCTGGGCGACGCACTTCGCCGAGGACGCACGCGTGGTGTCGGCCGCGGCGCACCCAGCGGTCTTCGCCGTGGCGACGTCCCAGGACTCCTGGTCGCTGTTCGGGCTCGACGGCCCGGCTACCATGACGCCGCTCGGCGCGATCGGACGGCCCATCTTCGGTCTCTCCGTATCGCGGGATCTCACCCGCTCGACGATCATGGTGCTGGACTACCGCGCGGATGCGTGGATGAACCAGGTAGTGGTGCGCTGAGTCGCGCAGCGCCGAGCGGGCGCGATGCAATCGCTCCGGGCGACCAAAGTGACGACGATCTTTGCCATCCTCGTCGTCGAGCCGGGCGCCGCCACCTCGCATCCGCCGACGCGAGCAGCGACGGCGCCTCGGCCGTCCGATCGTCAGGCACCAGCTAGTGGTGCCCAGTCACGACCGGCACATCTGGCGCGACGAGCTCCGGAAACTTCTTCACGAAGAGATCGTGGAACTCTTCGGTGGAAAGAATGCGCCCGTCGTACAGCTGCAGGTCCTCGTACGCCAGTTGGAAACCGTACCTCGCCGCGGCGAGGCGTTGATTCGGCGTGCCGTGATGTCCCTGATTGGTGAAGGCGCAGTCGCCGATCTGGAAGAACACCTCGAGGAAGTCGTGCACGCGCTCCGGGTTCGCGTGCGCACCGCCGACGTGGGTCATGTAGTACGCCGAGTACGCGTCGGCCATCAGCTCGGTGTAGCGCGTCCGCTCGGGCGGAGTCGCCTCGTCCGGCAGGTCGTCGAAATAGCCTCGCTCGAACTGGATCTGATGTGCGTACTCATGGGCGAAGATCGATCCCGGGGCGACGTCGCCATACCCGATCGCGGCGTAGCCCTCGAGGAGGCCGTCGCCCATCACGATCTTGGGCGGCAGCGAGTTGTCGGTGGTACGGAACGACACGGCGTTGAAGGTCCAGAACGCCCAGTTGCCCCCGCGCATCGTCCTGGAATGCAGGAGAGAGGAGCGGACGGTCGCCGCCCACGAGTACGCGCTGTCGTGGGGAAGTCCGAGCGCCTCGTAGGTCCTCATCATGCGGCCGGCGTCGCTCAGCATGGTGCCGTGCATCGCGAGCACCTGGATGTCCTCGGACGGAATGTCGAAGAACTCCTTCACGCTCGTCTCGAGCCGCACCATCTCGTCGGTGAACTGGCCGCTGTAGCCGTAGTACTGCGGCTGTGCCGAGGTCTGGAAGAGGAGGGCCTCCCAGGTGGGAAGGATGTCGGCTGCCCGGTCGTACATCGCGAAGAACAGGTTCGGCTCGACGGCGAGCGTGGCGGCGATCTCCGCGTTGAGCCAGTTGGTGAGGGGCGAGTTGGGGTTGCACACGTAGTCGTCGGGATTGATGGCGCGATCCGCGGCGTCCCATGTGAAGTCGACCACGACCGCCGCGCGCGGCGGCGTGAGCGCGCCCAATCCGCGGTCGTCGAGAGTCGGATTGGAGATCGATGCCGTCGCGGCGCGAGGAGCGCTCGGCGCGAGCGGGGGTGCCGTGACCTGTTCCTGACACGCGACTGTCGAGAGCGTGGCCACGAGGCACGCGCCGAACACGAACGTCGTCCTGGTCATTGGTGACGGATCCTGGAGAGAAGTCCCTGAGGAGGGCGACGGCGTCGTCGGGCGCCAAATGTTTATTCCGGCCGACCACGCGTCAAGAAGCCAGGACCCGGGCTACCAACGAGCTCATCCCGATTTCGAACCAACTCCTCTCTCGGTCTGTCCGAACCGGTATGGCCCTCACCTCACGACCTTTCGCGTCCGCACGATCGCTCCCCTCCCGAATGGGTCGATCCGCTCTGCTCGCCCTGACGCTCGGCCTCTCCCTCGCGACGAGACCGACGGGCGCGCAGTCGCCGTCCGCGAGCGAGACGGCGCCGCTTCCACTCGACGCACCGGCCTTCCCCACCCGCGTCGACAGCCTGTTCCAGAGCTGGCGCGGCGCCGACCGCCCTGGCTGCGCCGTCGGGGTGAGCCATCGCGGCCGCGTGGTGCTCGAGCGCGCGTACGGCATGGCCGACATCGAATCGGGCGTGCCGATGACGCCGGCCACCGTCGTCCACGCGGCGTCGATCGCCAAGCAGACCACCGCGCTCGCGGTGCTGCTCCTCGTGCGCGACGGCAAGCTCTCGCTCGACGACGACGTGCGACGCTGGCTGCCCGAGCTTCCGCAGTATTCCGAAGCGCGTGGCGCACCGATCACGGTGCGCCATCTGCTCGGCCACACGAGTGGGCTGCGCGACTTTTTCGAGCTGCTCATCCTCGGGCGCGGCCACCTCGAGGAGGAGCGGATCACGGATGCCGACGCGATGGCGATGGTCCGCCGTCAGCGCGTGCTCAACTTCCCGCCCGGCGCCGAGTATGGGTACAGCAACACCAACTACCTGCTCGCGGCGAAGGTCGTCGAGCGCGTGTCGGGACAGCGCTTCCCCGACTTCGTCGCGTCGCGCGTTCTCACTCCGCTCGGCATGACCCGTTCGCGCGTGCGCGACGACATCACCTCGCTCGTGCCAGGCCGCGCGGTGGGCTACGTGCGCAGCGGCACCGGATGGCGGACGAGTGGTCCCAGCTACGACGTCGTCGGGCCGACGAACCTGGAGACGACGATCGGCGACCTCCTGCATCTGGCCGATAATCTCGACCGGCCGACGGTCGGCGACTCGTCGCTCGTCCGGCAGATGCTCGTGCCGGGCACGCTCGCGCGCGGCGACACGACGTCGTACGGGCTCGGGCTGTCGCTCCAGCGCGACCGTGGGTTCCGCATCGCCGAGCACGAAGGGCGCGATCCCGGGTTCCGCGCGTACCTCGGGCGATGGCTGGAACCGAAGCTCACTGTAGCGCTCCTCTGCAACTCCACGGCGCTCAACCCGGTGGGGCTCGGCCGCGACGTCGCCTGGCTCGCGCTCGGCGCACCGCCGACGACGTCACCGTCGGCAGCGGCACCGGCGCAGGCGGCGATGCCAGCCGATCCGCGCATGGCGCTCGGCTGGGCCGGCGTGTATCTCGAACCGACGACGCGGCAGGTAGCCGAGCTCACGGTGCGCGACGGCGTGCTCTACACCGACCGCACCGGCGGCGTGCGCGTCGAGGCGATCGGTCCGACACGCGCTCGGCTCGTCGGCCAGCCGCTCGAGCTGGAATACGGCCCGGGCACGCCGCTCAGCTACACCGTGCGCTGGCTGATCCCGAACCGCCGCGCTGACCGCTTCGTATGGAAGGCGCCCGCGGCCCCCGTGGTCGGCCGCGCGGCACTCGCGGCCTACGCGGGCACCTACACGAGCGCGGAGCTGGACGCGACGTATCGCATCGAGGCCGGAGACTCGACGCTGACGTTGCGAACTGGCGAGACGCCAGGTCTGGTCGCGCGGCCGGTGTTCCCCGACGGATTCGTGAGCGGACAGTACACGATCCAGTTCGTGCGCGGTCGCGGAGGCGTCGCGGGATTCGAGATCAGCCATCCGCGGGCGCGCGGCGTCACGTTCGTTCGCGCGCGAACGTGAACGGCATCGACGACGCGCGCTGCCTGGCTGAACACGCGAACTGAAGCCGCCCTGGCGCGCCCACCGAGTGCGCTGCCGGCGCAGGCGCGAGCGTCGAGCGACTATCTCTATCTCTGGAGCGGGTCGGCCGACTCCACGCAGCCGGACTTCCTTCCGCGACGCGGGCGCGACGGAGCCCGGCGTGCGCATGGAGGGGAAGTCGTGGCCGCACGGAGGGAGCGGAGCGGCGAGCCCGCACGGCGCGGTGTTCAGCTACGTCGCGCCGTTTCGACCGAGTTCCTAGGCGCCTCGCGTCGCTAACCCATCATCTGCGGGACCTAGCGCACCGCGGCCGACGTGAGCCGGCCGCGGGCGCGCTCCCCTTACTGCTTGGTCCCTTCGGCCGTCAGACGAAGAACGGAATCGGCGCCCGCCTTCATGTAGTGCGCGACCGTCGTCCCGACCAACTTGCCGTCCTGCAGCCGGTAGACTCCCTCCGTCCAGACCTGCTTGCCCTTGCGCCGCATGCTGGAGTAGGGCTCCGACTTCAGCGTGATGCTGTCGCCGGAGAACGCGACGTGATGCGGCACCTTCACCCCCGACGGAAGCTCCATCAGCCACCCGGTCGTGTCGGCTGTGCCGACCATCACGACCTTCGTCACGGCGGTGTCGGTCCCCGACTCGGGGCGAGTGACCATGTTCCACCGGCCGGCGAAGTCGGCGAGCGTGACGGCCGGGGCGGCAGGGGCAGCGGGGGTCGTCATCGCCGCGGTGGTGTCCGCGGCAGGCTGCTCCTTCTTGGCGCACGCGGCGAGGGTGAGCACGGCGATACCGGCGAGTGCAGCGCGAAACTGGCGACTCATGGTGGCCTCTGCGGAACGTGAGGGGACGGAGCGGCTCGGGCGAGCCGACAGACGATAGGGGCAGCGCTGGCGGAGTCAAGCGACGCCCACACGGATCGAAGCCGTCGGGATGCTACCCGGGCGCGTGCCGTATCCGTACCTTCGCGGCGCACCAACGATTCTTGGCCGGCCGGACGTAGCGCGCGGCTCCAGACGCGAGCGATCAGCGTATGATCACCTTCTTCAAGTCGCGCCGCCGCGAGCGGCTCCGCGCCCAGCCCCTCCCCGACGAGTGGCAGCGGACGATCGAGCGCAACGTGCCGATCGTACAGCGGCTCCCGACCGCCGATCGCCAGGAGCTGTTCGGGCACGTGCAGGTATTCCTCGCCGAGAAGCACTTCGAGGGGTGCGGCGGCCTCGAGCTCACGGACGAGATCCGCGTCACCATCGCGGCGCAGGCGTGCCTGCTCCTGCTCCACCGCGAGACGGATTACTACCCGAAGCTCACCTCCGTTCTCGTGTATCCGAGCACGTATGTCGTGCCGGGCGCGCACGCGCTCGGTGGCGGCATATGGGATTCGGCCGATGAGACGTTCCTCGGGCACACCCAGTCGAACCTCTCGGCGCTGGTGCTGGCCTGGGACGCCACGCTCCACGGCGCGCGCTCGGTCGACGACGGAGAGAACCTCGTGCTCCACGAGTTCGCGCATCAGCTGGACTTCGAGAGTGGTGACGTGAACGGGACGCCGCCGTTGGAGTCGAACCGCCAGTACGCGTCGTGGGCGCGCGTGCTGGGCGCCGAGTATGACGCGCTGCGGCGCGCGAGTGAGAGCGGAACGCCGAGCGTCCTCGACGACTACGGCGCGGAGAACCCCGCCGAATTCTTCGCCGTGGCGACGGAGGCGTTCTTCGAGCGGCCGCTGGAGCTCCGCGCGAGGCACGCCGCGCTGTACGAGGAGCTGCGCGCGTTCTACCGGCAGGACCCGGCGGAGTGGCCGAGGACGGGGGAAGGGTAGCCGAGATCCGTCTCGTGGGATGCCCGACGCGGCCGGCGCCGACGTACATGCGCTGACCATGTCACACGCAACCAGCTGGCCCGATGCGTGCGCATCTCCGCTCCCGTTCGACAGCGGAGGTCGCACATGGACGCCACGACGCCCAGGATCATTCATCCGCACGACGGCGACCCGGGCTTTCTAGGTAGCATCGGTGTCCGCTTCCTCATCGACGGCGTGGCGTCGGGTGGCGGATTCTCGCTCGTCGAGCATCCGATGTCGCCTCGCGCGCTCGGTGCTCCCCTGCACCGCCACACGCACGAGGACGAGTACAGCTACGTGCTGCAGGGACGCATGGGCGCACTGCTTGGCGAGGACGTGGTGGAGGCGGGGCCGGGCGATCTGGTGGTCAAGCCGCGCAACCAGTGGCACACGTTCTGGAACGCGGGAGACGAGCCGGCGCGAATCCTCGAGATCATCTCGCCGGCCGGATTCGAGCGATACTTCGCCGAGCTGGTTGCGCTGGGCGGATCGAGGAACGCCGCGCCCGAAGCGCTCCGTGCGCTCGGCGCGCGGTACGCGCTCGAGGTGCAGCCGCAGAGCATTCCCGGACTGCTCGAGCGGTTCGGGCTCCGCATCGGCGAACCGATCTAGCGTTGCCGATGCGATCGCTCGCGACGCTCGCATTCGCTCTGGTCGCGGCCTGCGACCGCTCGGCACTCGACGCTCTCATCGCTGGGGCCGAGCAGACTGCGCGCGATTAGAGCGGGACGGTGACAGGCCGGTTCGACGGAGACAGGAATTCTCTGATCCGCCGCGCAGCCTCCTCCGGGGCCTCCTCCTGAACGAAGTGACCAGCCTCGGGGAACTCGATCACCCGCGCGTCGCGGAAGAGCTTCTTCCACCGCCCGAGCGCATCCGGACCGAAGGTGGGGTCCTTCATTCCCCAGAGCAGGAGGGCCGGCTTCCCTGCGATCTGCTGTCGCCGCCGCCACAGGCTCTCGTACCAATCGGTCGAGCCGATGAGCTCTCTCGCCAGCACCCATGGAGCCTGTCGCTCGTTCGGCGATGGAAAGGCATCGATGTACTGGCGGTGCACCTGCTGCGTGAGCTTTCGCCTGTCACCGAACGCCGCTTTCACGAGCACTCGCGGTGAGACATTCAACCGCCGGTAGAGGAAGCGTCCGATGGGGCCCGCCATGAAGCGGCTCACCTTCTCCGCCGGTGTCCCGACGAGCGACCACATCCAGGTGTTGAAAAGCACCAGCGCTCGCACGTTCTGCGGATGC
>DATFOL010000581.1:0-9637 GCA_035265545.1 Gemmatimonadaceae bacterium
CTCGCCGCCGGTCGCCTGCGCGAGCATCCCCGGCGTCAGGTCCACACCAACGGCCAGCGACGCACCGGCGTCGCGCGCATCATGGAGCCGGCGCGCGATCCCGCAGCCTACGTCCAGCACCCGACGCCCGGCGAGCGACTCGCCCAACGACGCGACGACCGACGCCTCGAGCGCGCTCACGGCGGTCTCGGCCGAGTAGGTGGGCGCCCAGAGCGCATAGCCCCGTGCGGGATCGAGCACTGTCGTCACCGGGCCGCCGCCGACGGAGCGCGCAGGTGACCGTATGCCTGGGAGTCGTCCGGCGCCCGCTGCGCCAGCCGACGAATGGTGCGCAGCGCGCGCGGTGCGTCGAAGTCGCCACGCGCCCAGCGGCGCCGAGCCATCAACCGGCCAACGGCCTTGCCCCACGCGAGCGTGCGATGGTCGTGTACCGACGGGAAGCGACTCCGCAGCACGAGCTCGAAGTCCTGCACTCGCGCGCGCAGCCGGCCGTCCATCCACGGCACCTTCGGATCCTCGTGGGTCATCCAGGCGACCCACTCGGGCTGCGTCCATTCCTCGAGCGTGGCCGGCGTCCCTTGCAGTGCGTCCACGTCGCCGTAGGTGCCGCGGCGCTGCGGCGTCGGCGTGTAGAAGTAGCTGATCAGCTCCATCGCCGGGTTCACCAGCTTGAGCCGGCGCACGAATGCGAGCGTGTTGTCGATCTCGCCTTCGGGATCCTGCGGGTCGCCGAAGACGAAGGAGAACTCCGGGATGATCCCATGCGTCCGCGTGCGAGCGGCCACCTCGAGGATCTGCGCCGTGGTCGTCCCCTTGTCCATCTTGCGGAGCACGGCGTCGGATCCCGACTCGGCGCCACAGAACACCATCGCGAGCCCGGCGCGGGCGAGCAGGCGCCAGGTATCGTCGCTGAAGCGCGTCAGCGTGTCGACGCGCGCCTCGCACCACCAGCGGAGACCGAGCGGTGCAATCCGTTCCGCGAAGTCGCGCGCCTGCGGCTCGCTGACGAAGAAGTTGTTGTCGTAGAAGTGCACGGAGTCCATCCCGTGCTCGCGCGCGAGGAACGCCAGGTGCTCGACGGTGCGCCCAGCGGATCCGATGCGCTCCTTGCGGCCGAACACGGAGATGACGCCGCAGAACTTGCAGCCGTGCGAGCAGCCGATCGACGCCTGGTACACTCCCGAACGCCGGCCGAGGAACGTCGGGTGCAGATAGTCGGCGACGTCGATGCGGTGATACGGCGGCGCGGGGAGCTCGTCGGGACCGACCCAGCGCCGTTCCACACCGAGGTGGTGCGAGCCGTCGGTCTCGCGGAAGCAGAGACCAGCGACCTCGTGTGGGTCGCGTGCGCCGTCCAGCACGTCGAGCAGCTCGACGAACGTCTGCTCGCCCTGTCCGCGCACCACCCAGTCGACGTATGGCGCGTCGAGCACGGGCGCGGGGTACAGGCTCGCGAAGTTGCCGCCCCAGACGATCTGTACCTCCGGACAGCGCGCCTTGAGTGCGCGCGCGAGCGGCACCGCGGTCACGAGCTGCGGACCGGGCATCACCGTGAACGCCACCACGTGCACCGGATCCGCGCTTCCACGCGCCCGCTCGACGCGCGCGACGATCTCCGCGAGCGGATCGGCCCCCGGCAGGTTGCCGTCGACGAGATCCCACGCGACGTGCTCGGGCAGCGCCGCGCCGATCGCCATCACCGAGAGTGGGAAGCGCCGGTTCTTCGGCCGCGTCGCGCGCGGGTTCACGAGGAGGATCATGCCGCCACCGACTCCCACAGGTCGAACCGTGACGGTTTCCGCTCGCCGCGCAGGTGGGCCCGCAGGCCACGCAGCTCGTACCAGAGCGGGTAGCGCACCCGGTGCCGGCGCCAGAGGCCGAGCGCGACACCACGCGTCGCGTCGGCGAGTCGCTCGGGGGTGAGGTATTCCACGAAATCGATCGCCAGCAGCGCGTCCATGCGATCGCCGAACTGACGTTCGGCGTTCAGGCGCTTCTCGCGCACCATCGCCTCACCGTCCGCGGCGCGACGATAGAATGGCGAATCGAGCACGACGATCGGTGCGCCGCGGCGCGCGACGCGACGGGCTTCTCGCAGAGCCAGCCGGAGATTCTCGGCATAGTGCAGCGACGCGTTGAACACGACCACGTCGAACGCGTCGTCGCAGACGGGGATCGCGTCGAACGACGCGACGACGCGCTCGATCGGCGAGCCCGAAGGTGCCGCGCCGAGCCCGTCGACGCGGTCGTCGCGCACGTCGAGCGCGAGCGCCTCCGCGCCACCGACGGCGGCGCGGTGCGCGAGCCAGCCGTTGCCCGCGCCGAGGTCGAGCACGCGCAGCGGCCCGGCGGCGCGGACGTCGGCGCGCTGCTGCGCGGGGCGGAGCACCCGATGGTAGAAGGCCTCCCAGCTTCGCGCGCGCACCGACCACTGTCGCGCGAGCGGGCCGCTCGTCACGTAGGGCAGCGCGCTCGCCTCCACCGCGGAGTAGCCCTCCGTGGCGCGATGGCGCGCATACTCGGTGCGGAAGCGGCGGTGAACGCCGGCGTCGCGCGACTCGCGATCGTCCGCGCGGTCCGCTCGATCGACTGGCGGAGAGTGGGGAGTGGAGGGTGAAGGCGAACCCGTTCGGGAGGCAGCAGTATCCCGAGGTCGTGAACTCCCCACCCCCCACTCCTCACTTTGTACCTCAATCGGCATCGCAGAGTTCCTTCGTCCGTTCGAACCAGTACAGCACGTGATCGCCGAGCGGCGCGAGTGGCCGGCCCGCGACGCGGTCCATCGTCTCGAGCGCGCGCACCAGCGCCGGATGCCGGGAGATCCACGGCTCCGCGGCGCTCGGCGGCACGAAGACGCCGATGCCCACGCGGCGGCGCAGGCGGAACCACGGCGACATCGCGCGCTTCAACTCGGCCGCGGTGTGATAGCGCACCGTGAACTCGCGGCCGCCGAGCCGTGCGGATACCGGGCCGCGCTCGCGGCGTCGCATCGCGGCACGCGCGTCGCCGCGCGCGAGCTCCACGACGAGCTCTCCGGGACACATGGTGCCGAACAGCACGAGCAGGGCCGGCGCGCCGGGCCGGAGCAGCCGCGCGAGCCCGGCGGCGCAGCTCCGCATGTCGTGCACGCAGTTCAGCGCGGCGAAGTTCGAGAAGGCGCCGTCGAAGGGCGCCTCGCCCGCGGCGTCGCGCTCCGCGGCGAGCGCGCCGAGCTGCTCGGCAGGGACGACGCGCGGCTCGGGGCCACCCTGGGAGCGCAGCTTCCCACGCGCGATGCGCACCATCGCCGGCGCGCCGTCGGTGAGCAGCACCTCGCGTCCGCGCGCGGCCAGCCAGCGCGCATCCTCGCCCGTGCCGCCGCCGATCTCGAGCACCCGCGCGCCACGGGGGAACGCGCGCCCGAGCAGGGCGCGCACCTCGCGCCGCTGCGCCGCCACGCTGCGCCAGGCGCCGAAGCGAGTGTCGAAGCGCGCAGCCACGGCGTCGAACGCCTGGATCGCCGGTGACATCTGGATCGCCGGTGACATGCGGAGCGAGGCGGCGTCGCTCATCGGCTAGTGCGCATCGGCGATCTCGGTGGGACGGATCGAGCGGTGTGACGACTCCTCTTCGCCGAGCGCGAACCACAGATCCGCGTCGGCGGCGCCATCGCGCGCCTCGACGTGGAGCGCATCGCGAATGCGGCGGTAGAACGCCGTCGAGTACGTCCCCTGGAAGAGCATCGTGAGATCGCCCGTCTCCTCCCAGTTGTGGCGCGCGCCGAGCTGGGTCTGCACCGCGGCGTGGAACTTCGTGCCCGGCAGCGGATACGCGACCGAGACGCCGACGTCGTCCGGCCACAGCTCCCGCACGAGGTCGCGCGTCGCGAGCACGTCGTCCCACTGCTCGCCGGGATAGCCGAGCTGGAGGAACCAGCAGGCGCGGACGCCATGCGACTTGAGCGCCCGCGTCGCCGCGTGCACCTCCGCGACCGTCGTCCCCTTGTCCATCGCGTCGAGGATGCGCTGCGAGCCCGATTCGACGCCCATCCATACTTCCTCACACCCCGCGTCGGCGAGCGCACGTGCGACGGCGGGGGTGATGAGATCCGCACGGCACTGGATCATGAACGGGATGCTCGCGTCGCGCGCGTGCAGCTCGGTGGCGAACTCGCCGATCCAGCGCGCCGTGAGACCGAAGATGTCGTCGGCGAACCAGACGTGATCGGGCGCGACGTCGTCCTTGAGCCGGCGCATCTCCACGGCGACGGACGCGGGGGAGCGCTGAGCGTATCGGCGGCCGAACACCGGCTTCGCGCACCAGTTGCAGCCGTACGGGCAGCCGCGCGACGTGACCATGTTCCACGACAGCCGGCCGTGCGCGCCGCACCATGCGCGGCGATAGGCGTCGGCGTCCACGAGATCCCACGCGGGGATCGGCAGCGCGTCGAGATCACGCGCACCGGCGCGCGGCGCGGTGATCGTGATCCCGCCGTCCTCGCCGCGCAGGGCCAGCCCGGCGACGCTGGCGAGCGACGCGCCCGGGTCGGCGCTCCACAGCTCCACCGCCTCGGCGAGCGTTCCCTCGCCCTCACCGAGCAGCACCGCGTCCGCCCCGGCGTCGAGGTAGCGGGTGGGATGGTCGGTAGAGTCCGAGCCGTTCACCAGTACCCGGCAGCCGCGCGCCCGCGCCGCGGCGATCATCACGATCGTCGCCTCGCGCAGCCGCACCGTGCACATCTTGGTGATGTAGTTGAAGCTGTCCTCCACGATCGCCACGATGCCGGGCTCGGTCGCGGCCAGCGCGGCGCGGAAGGCGTCCACGCCGTCGGCCAGCATCGCGTCGAACAGCGTGACGTCGTGCCCTCGCTCGCGCAGCACGTTGGCGGCCAGGAGGGTGGCGAGCGGTGGATACGGCTTCATCCGCGCCAGCTGCTTGGCGTCGTCGCGCAGGAAATACGAATGGGCGAGCAGGATCATCGCGCTCGACGGTGCGGGTCGCGTCGGGGGGCGGCTGCGGTGAGGCTCGGGTGGGGACGGGCCTCGACAGTGCTGACGGCACGAGTCCAGGAAGTATTCCCGGTCCGGTGCGGCGGAAGACTTGTGGGCCGCCCCCGATCCGGCTTTCCATCCGATAGCTGCGGCCCCATCCTTCGGCATGGCCGGACCGCTCCCCACGATGCTCGTAATCGACGACGAGCCGCAGATCCGCCGGGTGGTCCGGCACGCGCTCGAGGCCGAGCATGGGCGGGTGCTGGAGGCCGCGTCGGGGCGCGAGGGGCTCGACCTGGCCGCCGCGGAGCGCCCCGCGCTCATCGTGCTCGACCTCGGCCTCCCAGACATGCCAGGCGCCGACGTCTGCCGCGACATCCGCGGCTGGTCCGCCGTGCCGATCGTCGTGCTCTCGGCGCGGCATTCCGACACGGAGAAGGCCACCCTGCTCGATCTGGGCGCCGACGACTACGTGACGAAGCCGTTCAGCACCATAGAGTTGCAAGCACGAGTCCGCTCACATCTGCGCCGTGCCGCCCTATCCGCGACGGGCACGGGCGACACGCGGCTCGAGGTCGACGGCATCGTGATCGATTTCGCGAGGCGCAGCGTCACGCGCGAGGGCGACGCGGTTCACCTGACCCCGATCGAGTGGGAGCTGCTGCGCGTGCTCGCCACCAATGCGGGCCGCACCATGACCCACGCCCAGCTCTACAGCCGCGTGTGGGACCGTCCGCACGGCGACGCCCAGCAGAACCTGCGGGTGCACGTCGCCAGCGTGCGGCGCAAGCTCGAGCGCGATCCGGTGCAACCACGGATCATCATCACCGAGCCCGGCGTAGGCTACCGGTTCGAGTCGGGACGGTAGCTCGTGAGCGCACCCGAGCTCCCGGTCGCAGACGAGGGGGACGACGACGAGCGGCGGTTCTCCCTGCGCGCGTTCCTGCTCTGGCTCGGCGCGCTCGGCGCGCTGACGATCGCCATGCTGACCGTACGTGACAGCCTCGACAAGGCGCACGTCGCGCTCGGCTACCTGCTCGTGGTGCTCGGCGCGGGAGCCAGCACCGGGCGGCGGATCGGCGTGGCACTGTCCGTCGCCGCGTTCGTCCTCTTCAACTTCTTCTTCCTCCCGCCGTACCACTCGCTGTTCGTCGCCCGCGCGCTCGACTGGCTGGTGCTCGCGGCGTTCCTCGTCACCGGCATCGTCGCGGCGCAACTGCTCGCGCGCGCGCGCGCCGATGCCGCGCTGGCGCGCCAGCGGTCCGCCGAGGTGGACCGGCTCTCCGCCGTCGGCGCCGAGGCGCTCAACGCCGGCCGCGCCGAGGAGGCGCTGACGGCGATCGCCGAGGTGATGCGGAAGACGCTGCACGTCGCGCGGTGCGAGATCTTCGTTCCCGGCCACGCCGAGCCGGTGGCGCTCGTCGCGTCGGCGGGCACGCTTGCGGCGCCGAGCGAGCCGGTGGACACGTCGGGGCCCTACGCCCTTGCCATGGGAGGCGTACAGCTCCTTGAATGGGTACTTGGAAGCGGGCGCGCCGCGCTCGAGCGAATGGACGGCGGCGTTCGGGTGAGCGCCGAGGAGGACTCCGCGCACAGCGTGCTCGGGCTCGACGTCGCCAACGCGCGCGCGCTGCTGCTGCCGCTGCGCGTGCGCGATCGCACGGTGGGTGTGCTCCGTCTCACTCACGACGACGCCCTCTCGCTCGAGACGGCGCAGATGCGGTTTCTCGTCGCGCTGTCCTACTACGCCGCGCTGGGTGTCGAGCGGCTGCGCCTGGAAGGAGAAGCGGAGCACGCGCAGGCACTGCGTGAGGCGGACGAGCTGAAGAACGCGGTGCTCGCGTCGGTGTCGCACGACCTGCGCACGCCGCTCACGACGATCAAGGCGCTCGCGCACGACCTCCGCATGGAAGGGCACGAACGCGCCGCGACGATCGAGGAGGAAGCGGACCGGCTCAACCGCTTCGTCGCCGACCTGCTCGACCTCTCGCGGCTCAACGCGGGCTCGTTCGACGTGACGCCCGAGATGAACGCGGTGGAGGATCTCGTCGGCGCGGCAATTCAGCGCGCGTCGGGGAAGCTGCGCGGACACGAGCTGCGCGTCGCGCTCGATACCGCCGAGCCGCTGCTCGTCGGCCGGTTCGACTTCGTGCAATCGCTGCGCGTCCTGGTGAACCTGCTGGAGAATGCCGTGAAGTACTCCCCGTCGGGCTCGACGATCGAGCTCACGGCGGAGCGCGTCGGAGACGAGATCCGCCTGACCGTCGCCGACCGCGGGGTGGGCGTGCGCGCGGGAGAGGAGGAGCGGATCTTCGAGCCGTTCTATCGGCCGCGCGGCCAGCCGGACACCGGTGGCGCCGGGCTCGGACTGTCGATCGCGCGGCGGATGGCGGAAGCGCAGGGCGGGAGGGTGAGCTATGCGCCGCGCGATGGCGGTGGGAGCCTTTTCGTGCTCAGTCTGCCGGCGGCGAGCATCGATGGCGCGCCGACGGAGGGCACGCGAGCCGCATCTTTGTGAAATCTTTGTGACTGCGGTGGGCACCTTTGTGCGGTCTTCACGCGCGGCGTGCTAGCGTAGCACTTCTCGCTTCCGCGCCCCTCGCGCCCAGAAGGCCGCAGCATCATGACCGCCGAACCCTCCTTCGGTACAGATCGCGATTCGATCGTCGCGACCATCCCGCCGATCGCCGATCGCCGCCACGGCGCGCCGCCGTCTCCCGAGCCCAGGCCCGACGAGCACCACGCCGGGCTGCAGGAGCCCACCGGCCGGCGCCTCGCCATCCTCACGCTCACCGCGCTCGGCGTGGTGTACGGCGACATCGGGACGAGTCCGCTCTATACGATGAAGGAGGCGTTCGGCTCGGCGCACCGTCTCGCGCCTTCGTTCATGAACGTCTATGGCGTCCTGTCGCTCGTGTTCTGGGCGATCATGCTGGTGGTGGTGCTCAAGTACCTCGTGTTCATCCTGCGCGCGGACAACCGCGGTGAGGGCGGAGTGCTCGCGCTACTGGCGCTGGTGCTGCAGCGCCAGCACCGGAGCAACGACCGGCGTCGCCGTGCGCTGTTCGTCATCCTCGGCGTGTTCGGCACGGCGCTCCTCTACGGCGACGGCATCATCACGCCGGCCATCTCCGTGCTCGGCGCGGTGGAAGGAATCGAGATCGCCACGCCGGCGTTCTCGCACTACGTCGTGCCGATCACGATCGGGATCCTTCTCGGCCTGTTCATGGTGCAGCGGTTCGGCACGGCGAAGGTCGGACGCGCATTCGGTCCGATCACGCTGGTCTGGTTCGTCGTGATCGGCGCACTCGGACTGGGCGAGATCCTGCGCGAACCGCGCATCCTGGCGGCGGTGAACCCGTGGTACGCGATGCGGTTCTTCACCGAGCACCACTTCGTGGCGTTCGCCGCGCTCGGCGCGGTGTTCCTCGCCGTGACGGGCGCGGAAGCGCTGTACGCCGACATGGGACACTTCGGCCGGCGTCCCATCCGGCTCGCGTTCCTCGGCCTCGTGCTGCCCGCGCTGCTGCTCAACTACTTCGGCCAGGGTGCGCTGCTGCTGCGCAGCCCCGAGGCGGTGGCCAACCCGTTCTATCTGCTCGCGCCGCGCTGGGCACTCTACCCACTCCTGCTGATCGCGACGCTGGCGGCGATCGTGGCGTCGCAGGCGCTGATCTCCGGAGTGTTCTCGCTGGCGCAGCAGGCGGTACAGCTCGGGCTCTCGCCGCGGATGACCATCGTGCACACGAGCGAGCGCGAGCACGGGCAGATCTACGTCCCGCAGATCAACGTGGCGCTCATGCTCGGCACTCTGCTCATCGTCGCCGGGTTCAAGTCGTCGAGCGCGCTCGGTGCGGCATACGGTATCGCGGTGACGGGCACGATGTCGATCACGACGCTGCTGTTCGCGGTGGTGGCGCGCACCCGGTGGGGCTGGCCGATGTGGCGCGTTGTGACGCTCGCGACGTTCTTCTTCGTGATCGACTTCGCCTTCCTTGGCTCCAACGCGCTGAAGCTCTTCCAGGGCGGCTGGGTGCCACTGGCCATCGCGCTCGTCGTGCTGACGCTGATGACGACGTGGAAGCTCGGCCGCGAGTCGCTCTACGACATCATGCGCAGCCGGAGCCTGCCGATCGAGCTCCTGCTCGGCGAGATCGAGCGGCGGCCGCCGCCGCGCGTCGCCGGCACCGCGGTGTTCCTCACGAGCGACGCCGAGGGAGCGTCGGTGGTGCTGCTGCATCACCTCAAGCACAACAAGGCGCTGCACGAGCAGGTGGTGCTCCTGTCGGTGAAGCCGGCCGACGTCCCCTACGTCGAAGGCGACGAGCGCGTGACGGTGAAGCCGCTCGGCCAGGGCTTCTTCCGGGTGGTGATTCGCTCGGGGTTCATGGAGACGCCCGACGTTCCCGAGCTGCTCGCGCTCGGCGCCGAGCACGGCCTGCGCACGCGCCCGATGGAGACGAGCTACTATCTCGGCCGCGAGCAGCTCCTGCCGACCGGACCGTCGAAGATGGCGCGCTGGCGGAAGAAGCTGTTCGTGCTGATGTCGAGGAACGCACAGTCGGCGGCGCGGTTCTTCGGGCTGCCGTCGAACCGGGTAGTGGAGCTGGGGGCGCAGATCGAGTTTTGAACGGCCACTGCCGTACCGAGTACTGGAGTACCCAGTA
>DATFOL010000582.1:0-6595 GCA_035265545.1 Gemmatimonadaceae bacterium
AAGTGCCATCCGTTCTGGAACACTTCGGCGAAGTGATCGGTGGCGAGGAACCGGTCGAGGGCAGCGTCACCATCCCACATGGCAACCATGACGACGCGGTGCAACGAGGGACGTGGCACCGCCGACGGGCCCAGCGGTGCGGCGAAGGCAAGATTCGCGTGGCGCAGACCACTGACGGTCCGGTGAAGGCTCGTCCTGCGCGCCGCCGATAGAGCCGCAACAACGCGCAGGTCTGCAACATGAACAGAAGCAATCATTCGGTTGCGCCCGCGGCCAGCGCTTCGTCCCACGCGGTGACTCGCTGCGTGTCCTCGTAGACCTCCCAGCTGACGATTTTGCCCCACCGCAACTCGAGGAAGGAGACCATCCGGTTGTTGTAGGCGTCAGCGCCGTCGGGTCCGACCACCCAGTCGATGGCGCGCATAGCAACGCGCGTATTCCAGGGCGGGCCGTTGACGAGTATCTCGTCGATTTGGTACTGGATCCCGGCAGCGATGAACCGTTGCGCGAACGTACGGACCTCCGCGACCCCGCGGTGAGTGACGTGCCGCTCCCGGCTCTTCTTGACTGGCCTGTACATCGCCGCCCAGGAGTTGTCGCCTGGGAACGCTAGCTCGAGATCGGCTACGGCGAGCCCGAGGACGAACTCTGCATTGCCCTCGTTGAGCCTTTGAATGCCGCGGCGGACTCGGGCCCGAACAATGGCCTTGTACATGGCTGCTCCTTCTGTCTCTTGCCATGTCCCTCTAGAACGGGCCATCCTCGGCGTCCTCGGTTTTCGGAGCCGAGTGCGGTGGCAACATCGCCGGCGTGACGTTTGCTTGTCCACTACTGCGCGCGGGCGCCTGCCAGATTCGATCGAACACATCGAAGTCGAGCGGCAGTAGCCAGCATGCTGCGACCCGGTCGTCTCGGAGCTGATAGACGCCGACGGTCGACCATTGTCTCTGTACGCCGTCGAAGGTCGCACGGCCATCTGTCAAGGCCGCAACGAAATCACCTTGTCCAACGAGGATGTCGTGAGTTTGCATCGAGAGCGTGCGCGCCGCCATGTCACGGCGGCGAGCGAAGTATGCGATGACATTCTCGATTCCTTCGTAGCGTCCCGCGATTGCGTTGCGGCCTGGGACGGACCAGACCACATCATGGGTGAGTACCGAGTGCAGCAAGTCCGCTGAACCGCCGGCGTAGAACACCTTCTGGGCGGTGTGAAGCAGACCGATGCGCTGACGAACGCTGTCGAGTCGGTCCTGGAAGTTCTGGCCCATCCGCGCGTCCTGTTCACCGGGAAGGGATTTCTGGAATATATCCTCTATAATTGCCTGTGGCAAACCCGGGGGCGCCTCAAGACGACGGCCGAAGCCCGACCGGGTGATGAAGGTCGCGACCTGGCACCTCTGGTGGCGACTCGGTGAATGGAACAAGCGGCTGCCGGCGATTCGTAATGTTCTCGGCGCTACCAACCCTGACCTGCGCCTTGCAGGAGGTCTGGCTCGACGGCGATCGCAACCTGGCTGATGAGCTCGCAGGCGCACTGGGTCTGCATGCGGTTTGGGTGCGATCGCCACGGCCCGAGCGATGGCACGCCCGCCTGCCGGGGTGCAGAGCCGATGTCGCCAACGCGATCTTGTCGCGTTGGCCAATCTGCGAAGTTACGGAACTCCGCCTCCCATCGGGTCGTTCCGGCGATGCGAGCCGGACGGCGTTGCTCTGCAGCGTCGAGTCCCCGAGCGGTCGAGTTCCACTGGCCACTACCCAGCTCACGTCGGCGCCGTGGGACTCGGCAACTCGCTGCGATCAGGTACGCACCCTGGTCGAGGCTCTGGCGGGACGCACCCGTGAGGATTATCCGGTTGTTGTGCTCGGCGACTTGAACGCCGAGCCTGACTCTGACGAAGTGCGCTTGCTCTGCGGCCACAAGACCGCTCCTGCGCGAGAGCGCTTCGTACTCGTTGATGCGTGGAGATACGCGCCCCGTGGTGCCGTGCCGTGGACCTGGGACCGCGCGATTCCGCATGTTGTCTCCACAATGGAGCCGAGTTGTCGGATCGACTATGTGTTGGTTGGTCCGCCACACGACAACGCGCGCGGAAGCGTTCGTTCGATCCGCAGGATCGGTGCCACGCCTGTTGACGGCGTGTGGCCTTCAGATCACGTGGGGCTCCTTGCTGAGCTGCTGTGAAATGCATCACAACGCTCCGGAATGCGCCTGCTCGTCTTCACAGTTTCAGAAGAACTCTTCTATAATTCCTCTGTGGGCAGCTCCCGTGTTCGATCGGAGCATGAAGATGCAGAGCAACGCAGATGTGGTGCTCGATGTGTTTCGCGCTGTCGAGCAGCGGGACCGAGACGGTCTTTTCGCTGCGTACCACGACGACGTCGAGTTCGTTGAGGCACCGTCGCTGCCCTATGGCGGCAACTTTCGTGGCAAGGACGTCCTCCGTCAGCAACTGGAGGCAACGCCCGAAAAGACCTGGTTCGGGACCTGGGGCCCTCTACAACCAACCCCAGCCGAGCGACGGATGGACCCGCGTATCATCGCGACCGTCGGCGATGAGGTCACTGTCGCGTACACCCAGCGCGCCGTGAGCCCCGATGGCGAGCGATTCGAGTCTTCGGTTCTCGGTCTCTACGAGGTCCGCGACGGCAAATTCGCTCGGGCGCAGATGTTCCATTTCGACACCGCAGCGATCCTGAGCTTCCTCGAGCGGGCGTCGAGCGCGCACGCGGGTTCTGACGGTTAACGCCTGACCGTGCAGAAGCTCATATGGCGGGAGCACCGTGCTCGCCGTCCGGAGGTGGATCAAATGGTGAGTAACACCGTGTCGGCAGTCGTTGGATTGCGCGATGTCCCAGAGGGGATCGGCCGTGTCAACACGCTGGCGAATCCCGACTACGTCGACGTCTTCACGATCGCGGTCCGAGAGGCGAAGGACAACTCGCCCGAGGAGTGGGCCCGTGCCGCGCTCGAGAACACCCCTACGGGTCGCTCTGCGCCCTTCCTCTGGCGATTTATCGGCCTTCGACTCGGACCGCGGCCTTCCTCACAGCACGTGCAGGGCTGGACAATCATTGGCCGCGCCGAGGACTGGATCCGGCTAGAAGCAGCTTCCTGGTTCATGACCGCCAACGCCGTGGTCAAGGTCGATGACACTCAAGTGTCCGCTGCCTTGTTCGTCCGGTACGACCTGCCCATCGCGGCGGTGATTTGGCCGCCGGTCTCGGTCATGCATCGCCGCGCGATGCCCACGCTGCTCCGCCAAGCGTTGACAGCCCACGCTGAGCTCGACAAGCAACTCCCAGATCGCTGAACCACCCGAACCATCCCCACGGCGCAAGCCGGGAGAGTCGTCGCTAGGTGCTCCCGCTGCGAGCAGGACGCCGTGCGGTGTGCCTGAGTGGCGCATCGAGTACGGCGGCGACCGCCAATTCGAGATCACCTCGAAGCCCAGAAGGGAGATCTACCCCGGCGATTAGGTAGCGCCTCACCGCGCCGTACGGAAGATCGAAGACCGCACGGAGTGTCCGATCGAGGGCGATCCGAGCACGCGTGCCGTAGAGCCGATGTGCCAGCTGGTCGACCGCGCGCCGTAGCGGATCGTTGAGCGTCGCAAGCTCGTCGGCCAACTCACCCTTGGGTACCGCAGTCATGAGATCCTCGCGACGAAATATTGTAAGGAGTCGCGCGTCTTCGGGGTGTGCTTTGCAAAAATCAATGAGCGACCTAGCGCAGGCGAGCGCCGCTTCACGCGGGTCGTCTCGCTCCAACGCTGCCAGGAAGGAGGCCTGCGAGCGGTAGACAGCACGCACCCATAGCCGGGCGAAGAGCTCATCCCGCGATCCGAATCTGTTGTAGATCGATCCGGTTGGCGCCCCGCTGACCTCTGCGATCGCCTCTACGGTCGCCCTACGAGCTCCTTCTTCGAGCAGCAGGTCCCGCGCGGCATCAAGCATCGTGTCCGTTGGGTGCACTTGCGGTCTCGGCATGAGCCACGTTGTAGTCGAAGGCCGCTTCTAGGGCCCGCACCACGCCCGCTAGCCCGTCCCTCCATGTCGAGGAGCCCACCGACTCCCCGGTCGGCGTCTGCGGCTCGCCTTGCGCCGAGTCGCTCCCCCGCCAGGCCTACTCCAAGGCGAAGCAACTACCTACGGAATGTGCCAAGTCTCTGGCCTCGCGACCGTGATCCCGAGAGCTGACGGTCACGACTTCCCGGCTGGTTCCTCGTGTCTTGCGTCCAATTCGCTCTGATCGCCGAGGACGATGAGGCTTAACGGTCCTCCAGCCGACTGCTCCGCGCGATTCGGTTCTGCAAACGGGACTACCTGGCGCGAGAGGGCGCAGAAGCGACGGCGGCTACGCGAGCGGCACCAGATCGAGCAGGTCGTTGCTCCAGTAGTCAAGCGTGCCTTCGGGAAGCAGCAGCGCGACGTCGGGCGCGAGCTCCCTGACGAATTCGACGTCGTGGCTTACCAGCACGATGGACCCAGGCCACGACGAGAGCGCGGTGCCGATCGCCGAGCGAGACGGTGGATCGAGGTTATTGGTGGGCTCGTCGAGCAGCAGCAGGTTGCGACGGCCGGCAACGAGCTGAGCAAGGGCGAGCTTCGTCTTCTCCCCGCCCGACAGGGTGCCGGCGTCTTGGAACGCGATGTCACCTGTCAGGCCGAATGCACCGAGAACGCCGCGCTGTTCGATCTCGGTCGGGATCATGCCGTGGCGCACATGGTCGATCACATTGGTGCCTGGGATGATTCCTTCGTGTTCCTGCGCGTAGTAGCCGACGGAGACGTTTGTCCCGAACACCACGTCGCCGGCGTCGTAGACCTCGAGGCCAGCGAGAATGCGCAGGAGGGTCGTTTTGCCGGCGCCGTTGAGGCCAAGTACGAGTAGGCGCTCGCCGCGCCGCAGCGCGAACGCAAGCTCCGACCAGATGGTGCGATCACCGAAAGTCTTCGTGAGGCCCTCGATCTGCAGAGCGTCGCGACCGCTATGCGGCGGCGCCGGGAAGCGGTACCGCACGGTACGGGCGGCGCGTATCGGCGTGACCGCTTCGGCAGCGATCCGTTCCACACGCTTGTCGAGGGTCTTCGCCTGTCGGGCGCGCCTGGCGCTCGAGTGGCGCATTCGGTCGGCGAGGCTGGAGAGCCGACCGATCTCGGCGTGCTGACGCGCGGCGATGCGTCGAAGTCGGTCCTCGTCCTTGGCCCGGGCGGTGATGTATTCCGAGTACGTGCCCTTGTACTGGCGCACTTCGCCGTCGTCGAGGTGAAGGACTTTCGTGATGGCTTGGTCGAGGAGCTTCAGATCGTGGCTGACCACGAGAAGCGCGCCGCGGAACGCGCGTAAGAAGCGCATCAACCATTCTTTGGCGTCGACGTCGAGGTGGTTCGTCGGTTCGTCGAGCACCAGATTGTCCGTTCCACCAAAGAGGATGTGCGCGAGCTCGACCCGGCGCCGTTCGCCACCGGACAACACACCCAACGCGACCAGCGCGCGGTCCGCCGGGAGTCCGAGTCCTGAGAGGATCCGGTAGACGTCGGATTCGGCCCGATACCCATCTGCTTCGCGGAACGCGACCTCGGCGTTCGAGAAGCGGCGAATCGCCCGATCAGTGGGGTCGTCTTCCATGTCGCGCTGAAACGTCTCGAGCCGCTCGCGCTGGACGTCGAGTTGCCGAGCGGAAAGCACGTACGTCATCACGACGTCCTTCGCTTGTCCTCGCTCGGCGCGCGGGTCCTGCGGCAGGAACCCCAACGCGCCGGTCACCTGCACTCGCCCACTCGTCGGACGGCGGTCGCCGGCAATCGTGCGCAAGAGCGTGGTCTTGCCCGCGCCGTTTCGTCCCACGAGCCCGACCTTGTCGCCCGCGTAAACCGAGAACGAAGCATCGTCGACGAGGACGCGTCCACCGACCTCGATGGTCAGCTCTTGGCCTCTCAGCACGGTGCACGACCGTACCGGTCAGAGCCTGACCGGCTGCTCCTCATTCCCCAAGATCGAGCGGCGCCAATCCGTAAGGAGGTTCCGTCGCCGCCGTCGAGTTCCCCTCCGAGGTACTTCGCCCAGGAACAAGATGACGGCTTCGTCCACGTTAGGAACGATCGTTGGTGCCCTTGGGCTGGCTCACTTCCTTCGGTGAGAAGGACCCAACTTCTGACCTGCGACCTCGGCGCGAGCAGGCTTCATGACCGTCGGATTGTCCGTTCAGGTCGCTACCGCGCACGCGGAAGTGTCGTACGTGGCGCACGGCAGCCGCCACGGCGACCGCCTTCTGTGCGCCCGTTATGGGCGGCGACCGAACTCGACGTTTCGGCTCACTCGGCTGTCCGAGTGTCCTTGGGAAGGGAGTTGAGGATCGTCGCGAGTCGGTTGGGCTGTCCGAGCATCGGCAGATGGCCGGCTTCGATCGCCTCGACGCGCGTGCCCGGGAGTCGGGTGATCATCTTGTCTTGCAGCGCCGGCGAGAGCGCGCGATCCCGGGTGAGCTTGACGTACAGCATCGGCGTGCGACCCGGAATCTTGCCGGGAACCGGTTCCTGGTAAAAGCGCGGCGCCTCGCGGGTGAGACGGCC
This sequence comes from Gemmatimonadaceae bacterium, assembly GCA_035265545.1. Classification (GTDB taxonomy): domain Bacteria; phylum Gemmatimonadota; class Gemmatimonadetes; order Gemmatimonadales; family Gemmatimonadaceae; genus AG11. The sequence goes on from DATFOL010000582.1 coordinate 6,574, forward strand.
GAGCACGAGCTGGGTCGTGGGT
>DATFOL010000583.1:0-2109 GCA_035265545.1 Gemmatimonadaceae bacterium
TAATTGGCCGGTTACCGCCAGGGAAATGAGCATGGACGCCAGGAGTTTCAAGCTCGAGCCGGGAACGCGAGTGGTCGTGCGGTCGGTCGTGTACTACGCGATCCTCATCACGGCGACGACCTTCGCCTGGAAGTTTCTACCCCGGACCTCCCAGGAATTGCCGTCGTCGCTGGACGCGCTGTTCGGCGGCCGCGAGGCTGCTTCGCGGGCGGCCCAGACCGTACCGCTCGACGAGGCCAGTCTCGCCATCTCGGTCGGCGTGGCGATGCTTGCCGCCGTCCTGCTCTCGCTTCCCGTGGCGTGGGTCTATCTGTTGACGCGCGCCAAGCGCGGCTATCAGCAGTCGGTCGTGCAGCTGCTCATCATCCTCCCCGCGGTGGTGGCTGGAATCGTCCTGCTGGTGAAATACAGCGTCACCCTGGCGTTCAGTCTCGCCGGCATCGTTGCCGCGGTGCGGTTCCGCAACACGCTGGACGACAGCAAGGATGCGGTCTACGTCTTTCTCGCCACGGCCATTGGCCTCGCCTCGGCGGTCAATCTGCCGGTCGCCGTGGTGATCTCGATCGGCTTCAATGCCGTCGCGCTAGTGCTCTATTACACGGACTTCGGGAGCGCACCGGTGGAGCTCGACGGCCGGATCGCCGAGCAACGGCTGCGGCGCGCGCGTCAGCTCGCGCGCACCGGAACCTTCGTCGCCCGGATCGACGACGAGGTGTTCCGCAACATGACCCGCGAGCAGCTCGAGGGTGTGGCGCAGCGTGCATGGCGCCGCGCACAGGCCTCCGACGACACGGGGGAGACCGCCGCCGAGGTTCGCGTACGCGTCCGCACCAACGACATCGGCGCGATGCGCCGCGCCGTCGAGCCACACCTCACCGAGAACGTCAAGAGCTGGCGCATCGGCGCCATCATCGAGACGGAAGGGGAGCGATGCGCCGAGTACCACGTGCAGCTCAAGAAGAAAGCGACGCCGGACGACTTGCTGGCGCTGCTGCGAGCCTCGGGCTCGGACAAGATCCTCAACGTCGAGGTCATCTGACGATGGAAAGCCACACACGATCCCGCGTCGCGCTCGTGCTGCTCGCCACAGGCCTCGCCGTCTCGAGCGCGCCGGCGCTCGCACGCGCCCAGGCGGCGCCCGCCGCGCAGAAGGAGAAGAAGCCGAAGGAGGAGAAGGAACCGAAGGGAGAGTCGAAGGTCCCGACGTTCTGGACCTCCGAGACCCCGCTCGCGATGTCGCTCCGCATGAACATCAAGCAGGTCAAGAAGGACAAGGGGGAGAATGCACCCTGGCGGTGGGCGTCCCTCACGTATCAGGACAGCGGCAAGGCCGTCGACGTCCCCTTGCGCGTGCGCACCCGCGGGATCTATCGGCTCAAGCACTGTCAGTTCCCGCCGTTGCGGCTCAACTTCGCCGGCAAGGAGACGAAGAACACCATCTTCGACAACGTCGACAAGCCGAAGCTGGTGAACTTCTGCCGCGACACGGACGAGTACGAGCAGTACATCCTGCAGGAGCTCCAGATCTACAGGATCTACCAGCTGCTCACGCCGCTCAGCCACCGCGTGCGCCTCGCGAAGCTGGCGTACGTCGACAGCGCGAGCTCGAAGCGCGAGGCGGAGCGCTACGCGATCCTCGTCGAGGATCCCGATGCGCTCGCGAACCGCTTCAAGTCGAAGATCGTGAAGCAGAAGGGTGCGCAGCCGGCGGACTTCGAGCCGTCGGAGCTCGCGCTCGCGTACATGTTCCTCTTCTTCATCGGCAACCTGGACTTCTCGTTCAACGGGCTTCACAACACCGAGCTGCTGGCCACTCTCGACGGACGCATCCTGCCCGTCGCCTATGACTTCGACTACGCGGGCGCGGTGAACACCAGCTACGCCGTCCCGCCACCGAACTACGACGTCAGGAGCGTGCGCCAGCGGAAGTTCCTCGGCTACTGCGAGATCGCGCCCGAGTTCCCGGGCGCGGTGGCGAAGCTGGTCGAGCAGAAGAGCGCCATCTACGCGCTGTACAGCGACGAGATCGGCAAGCTGATCAAGCCGAGCATCGTCCGGGAGACGCTGTCGTACTTCGACGACTTCTACGAGCAGGTGCGCACGCCCGAA
>DATFOL010000584.1:0-9013 GCA_035265545.1 Gemmatimonadaceae bacterium
GGCTGCCGCGCGACCGGTAGATGATCGATGAAATATACCTCGGGGTTGAGCGGGATCAGCTTGTAGGTGTCGAGCGCGACCGCCGTGACGAGGCCGAGCAGAAGTCCGAGCGCCGTCCCTACCACGCCGATCATGATCCCCTGCGCGAGGAAGATCCGCCGGATCGACGCGGCCGTCATCCCCATCGCGCGCAGGATGCCGATCTCCTTCGTCTTGTCGGCCACGACCATCGTCAGCGTGCCGACGATGTTGAACGCGGCCACCAGGATCACGAGCATCAGGATCAGCGACATCCCGAGCTTCTCGAGGCGCAACGCCTGGAACAGAGAGTTGTTCTGCGCCTGCCAATCTTCCGTGCGGTACGGATACCCGAGCCGCTTCGCGAGCGAAGCGCCCACCTCGGACGCGATCCAGCGATCGGTGGTCGCGACCTCGAGACCCGTCACGTCGCGGCCGAGTCCCGCCAGCTCCTGCGCCACCTCCAGCGACACGAACAGGTACTGATTGTCGTACTCATACATACCGGTGTTGAAGACCCCCGTGACCTCGAGCTTCATCTCCTTCGGCACGTAGGTGCCCGTCACCGGGCTCACGTCCCCGATCGTGGTCAGGGTCACGGAGTCCACCCCCGGATACACGCTGAGCCGGTTCGCCAGCCGCTCGCCGAGCACGGCACCCCGCCGCTTCCCGTCGGGCGTGCGAAACGTGAAGTCGCCCGCCGTGGCGAATTCGCGGATGGTGGTCACGGGCTTCCCGACGTCCGCGGGCGTGATCCCCATGATGAACGCGCCGTCGTTGAACTTGTGCCCACCACTGACGATGGCCTTCGTCATCACGAAGGGTGCGGCCGCGACCACGCCGCGCTCCTTGCGCACGGTCTCCAGCACGGGCTGCCAATCCTTCATCAGCATGTCCGAACCCATCGTCAGCACCCGCACGTCGGGGCTGCCGATCAGGATCTTCTCGCGCAGGTCGTTCTGCAGTCCGGTCATCACGCCCATGATCACGATCAGCGCGCTCACGCCCACCACGACGCCGCCGATCGCGATCACGCTGATCAGCGACAGCAGCTTCGATCCGCGACGGCTGCGGAGATAGCGCCAGGCGATGCCGAGCTCGAGACGGCTCATTCGGGACGCATCGTCGGAAAGAGGATGACGTCGCGAATGTTCGCGGTGTCGGTGAGGTACATGAACAGTCGATCGATGCCGATCCCGACGCCGCCCATCGGCGGCATCCCGTACTCCATCGCGCGGAGATAGTCCTCGTCCACGCCGCTCGCTTCCTCGTCGCCGGCATCGCGGAGGCGGGCCTGCGCCTCGAACCGCTGCCGCTGGTCGATCGGGTCGTTCAGCTCGCTGAAAGCGTTGGCCAGCTCCTTCCCGCGCGCGAACAGCTCGAATCGCTCCGTCAACGCGGGGTTTCCCCGCTTCGGCTTCGCCAGGGGCGAGAGCTCGACGGGGTAGTCGACCACGAACGTCGGCGTGTCGATCGTGCTCTCGACCAGCGCCTGGAAGAGCTCGTCCAGGAGCTTGGGCCGGCTCAGCGTGTCCACGTGCTGCACGTTGCGCGAGCGCGCCTCGCGTCGGAGCTCGTCGTCGGTGCACGACATCGCGTCGCGACCGAGCGCCGCATTGAGCGAGCCCACCCACTCGATGCGCGGAAATGGTGGCGTCAGCGCGGGCACCGCGGAGCCGGCGCCGGGCACCGTGCGCACGGCCGCGGCCACGTGCGCGATGAGCTGCTCCACGACGGTCATCATCTCGCGGTAGTCGGCGTAGGCCTGATAGAACTCGAGCATCGTGAACTCGGGGTTGTGCGTCCGATCGATCCCCTCGTTCCGGAAGTCGTGGCCGATCTCGTATACGCGATCGAACCCTCCGACCACGAGCCGCTTCAGATAGAGCTCGTCGGCGATGCGCAGGTACAGCGGCATGTCCAACGCATTGTGATGCGTCGTGAACGGTCGAGCCGCCGCGCCGCCGTACAGTGGCTGCAGCACGGGAGTCTCCACCTCGAGGAAGCCGCGACCGTCGAGGAACGCCCGGATCGCGCTGACGAGGCGCGAGCGCGCGATGAACAACGCCCGAACTTCGGAATGCACCGCGAGGTCGGCGTAACGCTGGCGATACCGCTGTTCCGGGTCGGCGAACCCCGAATGCCTGATGGTCTGCCCGTCGACTACCTCCTCCTTGCCGTACGGCAGAGGACGGAGCGACTTGGCTAGCAGTTCGACGCCGGTCACCCGTACCGTCACCTCGCCGGTGCGCGTCCGCATCAACGGACCAGATACACCGACCACGTCGCCGATGTCGTACAGCTCGAGCTGCGACCAGCGCTCGTCCCCCAGCTCGTCCTTGCGAAAGTAGAGCTGGATGCGTCCCGCGCCGTCGGCGAGGTGCGCGAACGCGGTCTTGCCGTGGCCACGCCACGACGCGAGTCGGCCCGCAACGCGCACGGTGTCGCCATGCTCGGCACCCTCGGGCAGCGCGGACACCGCGGCGGCGCTCTCGTGCGTGCGGTCGAATGCGTACGCGAACGGGGGCACGCCGGCAGCGACGAGAGCGTCCAGCTTTTCGCGTCGCGCCTTCTGCACGAAGTTCAGTTCGTCGGTCACGCCGCGCTCCCCGCGGGTGCACCACCGGATTGCTTCAGGAACGCCTCGATGAACGGATCGATCCCGCCGTCCATCACCTTCTGCACGTCGGGAATCTTCAGCTCCGTGCGATGATCGTTGACCATGGTGTACGGCTGGAACACGTAGCTGCGGATCTGGCTGCCGAAGCTCACGTCCGACTTGTTCGCATCCATCTCCGCCTTCTTCGCGATCTGCTTGTTCAGCTCGATCTGATAGAGGCGGTTCTTCAGCATCTTCATTGCGGTCGCCTTGTTCTTGCCCTGCGACCGCTGCGCCTGGGATGCCGTCACCACGCCGCTGGGGATGTGTGTGATCCGGACCGCGGAGCTGGTCTTGTTGACGTGCTGCCCACCGGCACCCGACGCACGGTAGACGTCGATCTTCAGGTCCTCTTCGCGGATCTCGATGTTGATGTCCGTGTCGACGACCGGGTACACGAACACCGAGGCGAAGCTGGTGTGCCGCCGTGCCTGCGAGTCGAAGGGAGAGATGCGCACGAGACGATGCACGCCGCTCTCCGCCTTCAGATACCCGTAGGCATAGAGACCCTTGATCTCGAGCACCGCGCCCTTGATCCCGGCCTCCTCGCCCTCGCTCAGGTCCACGATCTCGACCGTGTATCCCTTTCGCTCGGCCCACCGCGTATACATCCGCATGATCATCGAAGCCCAGTCCTGCGCCTCCGTGCCGCCAGCGCCGGCGCTGATCTCGAGCTGCGCATCGCGGTAGTCGTCCGGATGTGAGAGGAGGGACCGGAGTCGAAACTCCTCCAGCTGCTCGCCGAGTCGAGACGCTTCGCGGTTCACCTCCGCTTCCATCTCCGCGTCCGGCTCGACGTCGAGCAGCTCGGCCAGCTCGCGGGTGCTCTTCACCCCGGCGACGAGCGACTCGTACGGCTCCACCCAATTCTTCAGAGCCTTCACCTGCTGCACGACGTCCTGCGCGGCCTCCTGGCTGTTCCAGAAGTCCGCGCTTCCCATGCGTGCCTCGAGCGTCGTCAGCTCCTGTCGCTTGTGATCGAGGTCAAAGATACCTCCTCAGCTCAGCGAGCTGATCGTCGTACGATTCGAGCAGGCGCGCGCGCTCGCTTTCCGCCATGGTGGTCTCCCCAGTATGACACGAGCCGTCCGGCGCAGTGGCGGACGGCTCGCACGGTGTCTTTCGCGACACCCGAAAGATAGCGCGACGGCGTCGTCGCTAGAAGAGCTTCTTTCCCGCTGCCAGCACGTCGTTCAGCGCGTCCTGAAAGTGCGTCGTTCCATCGGCGAACTCACGCCCCACCTGCTCGACGTACTCCTCGTAGCTCTTCTTGATCTCCTCGCGGAAGAGCTGCTTCAGGGTTCCATCGCGCAGCCCCTCTTCACGCTTCTGGGGAAAGTAGGCGACGATGTCCGAGACCAGCGCACGAGCCAGCCGCTTCGCCTTCGCGTTCGGATCGTTCGCCAGGAACGGATTGATCGGCGGCCTCGCCGGCGTTTCGCTTGGCGTGCCGGCCGACGAGGTCGCACGCGCCGGCGCAGCCGGTGGTGACGGTGCCGCTGGTGTCGGCGCGGGCGACTTCGTTGGTGGCAGTGCGGCGGCCGGACTGGGAGACGTGGCCGCCCGCGGGGCTGGCGCCACTGCCGGCGTCGACCTGCTCGGCGTGCCGAATGGAGGCACCGCTGCGCCGGCAGTCGGCGGCGTGAACGGCCGTGGCGGGGGACCACTCACTGTCGGCCGGTGCGGCGCGGGCGCGCCGGGGCCGGTCGGACGTGGCGAGAATGGGGCGAAGGGTACGCCGGGACCGGCCGGTCGACCCCCGGGAACCGGCGGCGCGCCCTGCCCGCCTGCGGGGCCCGATGCGGGACGTTGAGGGACGACGAACGCCGGCCGCGCGAACGGGGCGGCCGGGCGTGGCCCCCCACTCTGTGGTCCGGGGGGAGCGGGAGGCGGGGGCGGCGGTGCAGCCAGCGGAGTGGAAGCCGGGGGCGGAACGGGCTCGGCTCGCGGGGCGACAGCGACTGGTGCTGGAGGCATCGGCGCCGCGAATGCGGGCGCCGACGGTGCGATGGCCGGCGTCACCGGAGGCGGTGGCGGCTGGGGAGCCTCGGTGCGCGGCGCCCGGGGCTCGGCAGCGGGCGTCGGCGCCGGTGTGGAAGGCGACGCCACTGGCGGAGTCGCCACTGACGGAGTCGCCACTGGCGCCTGCTGCGCACGCGATGCGCCGGCAGCCGACGGCTGTTCTCCACCACTACTACGCGGCGCGAATTCGTCGGCGGCTCCAGATGGGGGCACGATCGTGAGCACCCCCCCGCAGACGGAACAGCGCGCCCGCACCGCGACCGGCGGAACCTTCGCCGGATCGACGCGGAAGACCGATCGGCACTCGGGGCACGAGACGTTCACGAGAGGTCTCCTGCCCGCACGGCCTTCGGCGATCCGGAGATTCGAGTCACACCTCCCGGCTGGCTGTCGGTCCGGCGGTCGATCGAGTACACCGATCCGGGAAGCGTCTTCGCATAGCTCTTCATTTCGGTTGCGAGCTCACTGACTTGGGCCGCGTGCAAGAAATGCCGGCGTTCGTTCGTCACCACCCCGATGGAGACCGTCATGAGGGGAACGCGGTGAAGCTGTCCGCGCCGGTCCTTGCCGAAGAAATACCCGGCGCGCCGGTCCTGCTCCGAATATTGATAGGGAATCAACAGGTCGAAGACATTCACGATCTCGGCGCACGCCTCGCCTACTGCCTGCGTCGGGATGACGAAGATGAAGTCGTCGCCCCCAATGTGACCGACGAAGCCTTCCTCCCCACACAGCCCCTTCACCACGTCGTGAAGAATTTTGGCCAGGATGCGGATGACGCGATCGCCGTCGTAATATGAATAGCGATCGTTGAACTCCTTGAAGTGGTCGAGGTCGGCGTAGCACATTGCGAAGCGCGTGTCCGTATCCAGTCGACGCGTGACCTCCGCCTCGATCTCCACGGCCCCGGGCAAACGCGTGGACGGGTGCACCACCAGGTCACGGTCCGACCGGCGCAACATCGCGTCTAGCCGCGTCAGCAGCTCGCCATCGCCCAGACCCTCGCGCAGCACCTCGTCGGCTCCCGACTCGAAACCCGCGGCGAATGCGGCGTCCGAGTCCGACGTGAGCATCACGGCGGGGACCACACCGGTATAGGAGTCACGCTTGAGGCGCGCGCAGGCGGCCTCGACCGGCTTCGACTCACGCCGCGCGTCGAATGCGACGACTCTCGGGCGTCCCCGAAGGGACATCGCCATGAGCTCGTCGCTTTCCCGAACGCGAATCACCTGGTCCGCGTGCCGAGCGAGCCACTCGGTCAGTGCGGGGAGAGGCGCGGCGTCGTCCGGGGCGAAGAGGATGGCGCTGATCTTGACCACGCGTGGGCGCTGCCGGGGTGGAGGGGCAAGATAGGGCTCGCGAGAATTGAAGTCAAACCGCGACGCCACTGGGGTTTGCGCCATTTCGACGGTTGCGATCAGTAGAAGAAGAACGCCACGCCGAGCATCCCATAGACGAGCAGGAGGAAGGCTCCCTCGAGCCAGTTGGACTCCGCATCCCGAACCACGGAGCTCCCGATCGTCACTGCGAGCGCCACCGCGATCACCTCGAAGGTAGTGAACGCGAGATCCATCGGCTGGCCGATGGCGAGACCGACGAAGACGAGCACCGGCGCGATCAGCAACGCGACCTGGGCGCTCGAGCCCACGGCGATGTTCACGGCGAGATCCATTCGGTTGCGCATCGCCATCAGGATGGCCGAGCTGTGCTCGGCGGCATTTCCGATGATCGGCACCAGAATGAGGCCAACGAAGATCTCGGAAAGCCCGACGTCGCGGATGGCGGCCTCGGTCGACCCGACCAGAATCTCGGACAGCCAGCCCACGACGCCCGCCGACCCTAGGAGAACGATTACGGACCGTTGGAGCGACCAGCGCGAACTGTGCTCTGTGGCGTGCGCCTCTCCAGCCACCTCGCGCGCCTCACCGAACACGGCGCGATGCGTCCACATCGAGTAGAAGAGCGAGAGCGCGTATCCGATGATGAGCAGAACGGCGACGCCGACCGACACATTCCGGGTCATCACCCGGGTCGGATCGCTGTGCGTCCAGTGATAGACGGCCGGGATCACCAGGCCGATTACCGAGATGATCAGGAGCGAGCTGCTGAGGCCCGCCAGCGCCATGCCGAACTTCTGGGTCTTGTGACGGAGACCGCCTATCAGTTGGGCCGCGCCGAGCACGAGCAGCAGGTTGCCCAGGATCGAACCGGTGATCGAGGCCTTCACCAGATCGATCAGGCCGGCCCGAAGGGCGAGAATGGCGATGATCAGTTCGGCGAGATTGCCAAGGGTCGCGTTGAGCAGACCACCGAGCGTTGGACCCGTGTACGACGCGATCTCCTCGGTGGCGCGTCCGAGATATCCGGAGAGGGGGATGATCGCGAGGGCGCTCAAGCCGAAGATCAGCACCGGGTTCGCGTGCACGTACTCAGCGATGATCGCGGCCGGGACGAACAGAAGCAGAATCGAGAGAATCTTCATCGGACCGGGATCGAGGCGGACAGGCGCACGGTGTCACCAGTGCATTGGGAAGGGAACACGAGGGCGTCGGCGTCGATTGTGCGCTGGGTATGTTCGGCCATCACGGCGCGCGTCCACGTGTCGCCCGAGAACCGCCCGACGTAGTGAGATCGATCGCGAGTGCGCGCGCCCATACGCGGCGCGAGCACGCACCGCGCGCGAGCACCCTCACGCGCAGGGACGCACCAGTCCGCGATCGAGCGAGGCGGAAGGGCGGCATCACCGATGGTTCAGATCGGCGTGGCCTCGTCGAGCAGCATGATCGGGATGTCGTCGCGCACCGGATAGCGCAGTCGACACTGATGGCACACGAGGGCCGACTCCGCCTCCCGGTATTCGAGGGTGCCCTTGCACTTCGGGCAGACGAGGATGGCGAGCAGCTGCGGGGAGACACTCATGCGGAGGGATCGTCCTGTTGTCGGTAGCCGAAGCGACGGAGGGCGCTGTCGCTTTTTCGCCAGTTGGGAAGGACCTTCACCCATAGATCCAGATAGACGGGTGAGCCGACCAGCTGCTCCACCTTGGTGCGTGACGCGCGTCCGATGTCTCGAATTCGCTGGCCGCCAGTGCCGATGAGGATGCGCTTCTGGCTGTCCCGCTCGACGTAGAGCACGGTGCGAATGTATACGGGCGTCTGCTCCTCCCGGAACTCCTCCACCACGCAGGCCAGGCTGTAGGGCACCTCTTCATCGAGCTGCTCGAGCGCGGTCTCGCGTACGAGCTCGGCGACGAAGAAGCGCACCGACGCGGTGCTGATCTCATCCTCGGGGTACAGGAACGGACTCTCGGGGAGTGCGACGCCAAGTTCGTCGAGGAGTGCGTCCACACCTTCTCCCGTGAGCGCGGAGATGAATCGCGCGCCGGGCACCGCCTCGGTGAGTTCCTGGCGCTCGACGGGTCGCAGCGCGTCCGACTTGTTGAGGACCGTCAGCACTGGCGCGCGTGGCGGGGTCGTGAGATCCGCGGCCGTCTCGAGGGACGGCGGCACCCGTTCTGTCGCGTCGGCGAGATAGACGATGACATCCGCGTCGGCGAGCGCTCGCAGCGCCGTGGTGCGCATCGCGCGATGCAGCTCGTACTTGGGATTGAGGAGGCCCGGCGTGTCGAGCACGACCATCTGGACCTGATCGGTCGTGCGAATGCCGACCACGCGATCCCGGGTGGACTGAGGCTTCTCGCTGACGATCGCGAGCTTCTCACCGACGATGCGGTTGAGAAGCGTGGACTTCCCGGCGTTCGGCTTTCCGACGACGGTGACGATTCCGGCGCGAGGCATGAGCGCGGGGAAGCTGTTCGGTGATGGAGCGAGTTGCCGTGAACGATAGCGTGTGCGCGCGACGTCGGGGCCACGACATCTGGGATCGATCGAGTCTCGCATGACGGCGACGAGCCGACCGGAAACGACACAGCCCGGTCGCGCAACTGCGCGACCGGGCTGTGTCTCAGAGGTGCCGGCGACGGCCTACTCTCCCGCGTCCTCTCGGACGGAGTACCATCGGCGCTGTAGGGCTTAACGACCGTGTTCGGGATGGGAACGGGTGTGGCCCCTACGCTCTAGTCGCCAGCGAAGATCTGGTGGTTCAATTGTCTGTCGAGCACGAAGCACGGAATTACTTCGGCGGGCGGCGGTGACGCGAGGCGTCGATCGCCGAACCGACCGATCCGTGGGATCGGGCACGACCATCAGCACGATGCTGACAGCGGAGGATGGTAGATCGTGGACGACGAATCCAAGAAACAATGTGCTGCTCTGCTTGCAGTCTACTCTTTGGGAGTAGTCAAGCCACACGGGC
>DATFOL010000585.1:0-5715 GCA_035265545.1 Gemmatimonadaceae bacterium
TCGCTCTACGAGCCCGACGGCACGTTCCCGAACAACACGGAAACGGTGGCCAAGCGCGCCAAGGTCGACGAAGTCGAGCGCGAGCTGCGCGCGCAGATCGACCGCGCGTACGCGCTCGGGATCAGGCCGACCCACGTGGACAGCCACATGGGGGCGCTGTTCACGACGCCGGAGCTGTTCAGGACGTACGTGAAGGTCGCGCGCTCGTACAAGCTGCCCTTCCTTCCCTTCATCGGCGGGCCATCGTCGGCAAACGACGCAGCTCTGCTGTCGAGCGACATCGTCCCCAGCGCGGCGATCATGGCATCACGGATGGGGACGCCGGAGGAGTGGCGGACGTACTACCTCGGAGTCGTCCGCAACCTGAAGCCCGGGCTCAACTGGCTCGGCGTTCACCTCGGCTACGACGACGCCGAGCTTCGCGCGGTGACGGTCGGGTGGGACGCGTGGGGTGCGAAGTGGCGCCAGCAGGACTACGACGTGCTCACCAGCGCGGAGTTCAGGCAGGCGCTCAAGGACAATGGCGTCGTACTGGTGACGTGGCGCGAGATCCAGAAGGCGATGTATCCGACGCCGTGACAGGCGCTCGGCTGGCCAGTGGGCAGGCTGAACGCAGGCACAGGGGATCTTCGACGCTGACGGCCCGCATCGCGGGCGGCAGTAGGTTCTACGCGATCCTCCCTTGCCGCGCGCCGGCCGGAACGCCAATTTCGCCACACCCGAGTCCGGCGCCCCACCGGATCTCCGCGCTGAACCGGCGCTCCGCCCGACTTCACCTCCCCCAGCAGTCGCGTCGCCCCGGTCGCACGGAGTCGTATCGCGCCTGAGGAAACCCCGCCGTGAGCGACGTCGCCACGCGCCTCTCGAACGCACTCGCCGGCCGCTATCGGGTCGAGCGGGAGCTCGGTGCGGGCGGGATGGCGACCGTGTATCTGGCGCACGACATCCGCCACGACCGCGACGTCGCGATCAAGGTCCTCCATCCCGAGCTCGGCGCGGCGATCGGTGCCGAGCGCTTCCTACGCGAGATCCGCGTCGCGGCGTCGCTGCATCACCCGAACATCGTTCCGCTCTACGATTCGGGTGAGGCCGACGGCACGCTGTACTACGTGATGCCCGTCGCGGGTGGGGAATCGCTGCGAGGGCGGCTGCTCCGCAGCGGTGCCCTGTCCACCGCCGAGGCAGTGCGGCTCGCGCGAGAGGTCGCGTCGGGGCTCGACTATGCCCATCGGCACGGCGTCGTCCACCGCGACATCGAGGCCGAGAACGTCCTGCTGCACGAGGGACACGCGCTCATCGCCGACTTCGGCATCGCGAAGGCGCTGACGGCGGCGCGGACGCAGGACGGCGCTATCAACACGACGCTCACACAGGCTGGCGGCTCGATCGGCACACCGGCCTACATGGCCCCGGAGCAGGCCGTCGCCGACAACGTCGATCACCGCACCGACCTGTACGCGTGGGGGCTGCTCACCTACGAGCTGCTCGCGGGCGCGCATCCGTTCGCGCGGCACACCACTCCCCAGACGTTGATCACGGCGCACCTCACGGAGCCCCCACCCCCCTTCAAGGAGTCGGATAGAGTTCCCCCGCCGCTCGCGGCGCTGGTGATGCGGTGTCTCGAGAAGGATCCGTCGCGGCGGCCCGGCTCGGCCGCCGAGGTGCTGGCGGCGCTCGATGCCGTGGCGACGACGTCGACGCCCGTGCCGTCGATCGCGTCGCCGGTACCGACTGCGCCGATCGCCGTTCGATCTCGGCGACGCAGGACCGTGGTCGAAGTCGCCGCTGCCGGCGTGCTGCTCATCGCACTGGCGGCGTGGCTGATCCGCGACGGAAGACGAGCCACGCCGGCAACCGCCCCCGCCGCCGAGGAATCACTCGCGGTGCTGCCGCTGGCGAACCTGAGCGGTGACAAGGCCGACGACTACTTCGGCATCGGCCTAGCCGAGGAGATCACCCGCGCGCTGGCGAAGAACGGCGTGCGGGTCATTGGGCGGGTCAGCGCCGCGACGCTTCAGGCGAAGGGGCTCGACGAGCGCGCCATCGCGAGGGAGCTCGGGGTCACGTCGCTGCTCACGGGCGCGGTGCAGCGTGCCGGCGGGCAGCTCCGCATCAACATGACGCTCGTCTCGGCGACCGACGGCGCCGTGCGGTGGACGGAGAAATACGACCGGCCGATCACGAACGTGTTCGCGGTCCAGGACGAGATCGCGCGCACCGTCGCCGGTACGCTGCTCGGCTCGTTGCGACGTTCGACCAATGCCGCCGCAGCACCTGCCGAGACTGAGGATCCCGAAGCCCACGCGCTGTTCCTGCAGGGACAGCTGCTGTTCAACCGGCGCGGCGCGAGCGCGCTGCATCAGGCGATCGCGCTCTTCGAGCGCGCGTCGAAGCGGGATCCGCGCTACGCCCGTGCGCAGGCGTCGCTCGCGATGTCGCTGGCCGTGCTCCCCGCCTACGTGCAGGACAGCACGACGCCACCCGTGACGAGCGCGATCGCGGCGGCACGGCGTGCGATCGCGATCGACTCGACGATCGCCGAGTCGTACACCGCGTTGGGCTACGCCTACTCGTTGCTGGGCGAGCTGAAGCTGGCGGATGCCAGCTTCCGGCGCGCGATCGCGCGGGACTCGACGCTCGCCACCGCGTGGGGGTGGTATGGACTGCTCGCCAATCGACTGGGCGACTACGGCGCCGCGCACGAGCGTGTGCGCCGCGCGAAGGAGCTCGAGCCGGCGTCGTTGGTCGCCCGGGCGTGGGAGGCGCAGATCCTGTTGCAGGAGCGCCGTTTCGCCGCGGCCGACACGGTCACCAGCCTCACGATCGCGATGGACTCCACGTTCATGCTGGCCTGGACGTGGCGCGCGCAGGCATTGCTGGGGATGGGGAAGGCGGCGGAGGCGGTTGCGCTGCTCGAGCCGCGTGTCGCGGCGCTGTCGGCGGGAAAGCCCGCTGAGATGCACGGCGTGCTGGCGTACGCCTACACCCGTGCCGGCCGTGCCGACGAGGCGCGCGCGCTGCTGGAGAGCATGCGCGCTCGATCGGGGGGTCGTCTTCCCCCGACCGGCGCCGTCGCCGCGACGCTCGAGGAATTGGGCGATCACGAGGCCGCGGTCGCGGTGTACGGCGATGCGATCGAGCGACACGACGTGTGGGCCGTGCAGTTTCCGCGGATATTCCTCTACGATCGGCTTCGCAAGGACCCGCGCGTGGCCGTCATGCTCGAAGGACTCACGGCGAGATGAGCGACGTCGCCGCGCGCCTCAAGGACGCACTCGCCGACCGCTATCGCATCGAGCGAGAGCTCGGCGCGGGCGGCATGGCGACCGTGTATCTCGCCGAGGACATCAAGCATCACCGTCGCGTCGCGATCAAGGTGCTGCGCCCCGAGCTCGCGGCGGTGATCGGCGCCGATCGGTTCCTGCGCGAGATCGAGACGATCGCCGGTCTGCAGCATCCGCACATTCTCGGTCTCATCGATTCGGGAGAGGTGAACGGCACCGCGTATTACGTCATGCCGTTCGTGGAAGGCGAGTCGCTGCGGGACCGGCTCGTGCGCGAGAAGCAGCTCGCGATCGCCGACGCCGTGCGCATCGCCACCGAGGTCGCGAGCGCGCTCGACTACGCGCACCGCCACGGCGTGATCCACCGCGACGTGAAGCCGGAGAACATCCTGCTGCACGACGGTGCCGCGCTCGTGGCCGACTTCGGCATCGCGCTCGCCGCGAGCAAGGCGGGGGGCGAGCGCATGACCGAGACGGGGATGAGTCTCGGCACGCCGCAGTACATGAGCCCCGAGCAGGCGATGGGCGAGCGCGAGATCACTGCCGGCGCGGACATCTACGCGCTCGGTGCGACGACGTACGAGATGCTGGCCGGCGCGCCGCCCTTCACCGGGCCGACGGCGCAGGCGATCGTGGCGAAGATCGTGGCGTCGGAGCCGGAGTCGCTCTCCGTGCTCCGCCGGACGGTGCCGCCGCACGTCGAGGACGCGGTGCTCACCGCGCTCGAGAAGATTCCCGCCGACCGGTTCGCCTCGGCGAACGCGTTCGCACGGGCGCTCGAGGGGACGGGTGCAGCGACCGTGACGCGTACCGGGCGCACGCGTGCCGCGGACGCGCGCTCGCGGCGGAAGTTGCTCTGGCCCGCGGCGGTGGTGCTGCTCTCGCTCGTGACGCTCGCCGGGTGGCTCCGGCCGCGGTCGGACGCGTCGAGCACGTCACCGGCCCCGCCGACCCAGCTCGCGCTGCTCGTTCCCGACTTCGGCGGCGCGAGCACGGGACTGCAGCGCCAGCTCGAGCTCACCCCAGACGGCGCGTCTCTGCTGTACGTCGCCCTCGTCGACGGGGCGACGCGCACGAAGCTGGTCACGCTCGACGGAAGCGAGTCCCGGATCCTCGAAGGTGTCGAGCAGAATCTGGCCGACTACTCGATCTCGCCCGACGGACGAACGTTCACGGCGGCCAGCTTCTCGACGGGAACCGTCTTCCGCTACCCGATCACTGGCGGCACGGGCAAGCCGCTCCCCCGCGATGTATCGAGCGGGCAGCGCGGCGTATGGGGCAGCGACGGCAGCTACTGGCTCGGCAGCACGGTCACGGGACAGGTCGACATCGCCAAGCTCTCGCCGACCGACAGCGTGTCGCGGCCGTTCGGTCGCCGGCACACGGATCTGCTCCTCAATCAGATCCTGCCGGGCGACGAGACGGCCCTCGTCGTGCGACAACCGGTGGGTACCGCGACCGGCCCAGTGATGCTGCTGGACCTCCACTCCGGGGACGCGAGCGTCCTGCTCAACGAGGCGGTGGTCGAGGCACGTTACGCAACCGGACATCTGGTCTACGTGCTCGGCGACGGCAGCCTGCATGCCGTTCCTTTCGACCCGCGAACGCAACGCCTCAGCGGATCGCCCGTGACGCTCGCCACCGGCGTGACGCTCACGGGCAGCGGTCAGGCGCAGTTTTCCGTCGCCCGGAACGGAACGGTCGCCTACCTCGTCGAGGCAGGGCGGTCGCTGGTCGTCGCCGATCGAGCGGGAGCGGGCCGCGGAGTGCTCGCCGAGATGCGCAACTACCACCATCCCCGGTTCTCGCCCGATGGCCAGCGCATCTCCGTGGACTTCAACGGCCCTGAAGGGAGGGACGTCTGGATCCTCAACCGCGCCGACAGCGCGTTCACGCGCGCGACGTTCGATCGGGACGGCCACGACGCGAATTGGAGCAGGGACGGGAGGTCGCTCGCGTACACCTCGTTCCGTGGCGGCGTGTTCGGCGTGCATCGCATCCGGCCGGGGAGCACGCAGTCCGCCGACTCGCTGCTCACTTCACCGACGCTGGCGTACTCGGGACTGTGGCTTCGTGACGAGAGCGCGTTCGTGACGGTCGGGCAGTCGCTGCGCCCGGAGTCGAACCTCGACATCGCGATCAACCGCAACGGGGGCCGGGGACCGGTCGAGCCGATCGTCGCCACGCGGTTCATCGAGCAGTACCCGGCGCTGTCGCACGACGACCGGTGGCTCGCCTTCACCTCCAATCAGTCCGGCCGCGAGGAGATCTACCTGCGTCGACTCGAGGGAGAAGGTGAGCAGATCCAGGTGTCGCTGGGTGGCGGCACGGAACCGGTGTGGAGCCCCGACGGGCGAGAGCTGTTCTATCGAAGCGGGACGAACGCCGAAGCGCGCGCGGAGCCGACGATCATGGTGGCGACGATCGCGAC
>DATFOL010000586.1:0-4153 GCA_035265545.1 Gemmatimonadaceae bacterium
CTCGTCCATCTTCGCGCCGCGCATCAGCCGGGCGCGCTGCTCGCCGAGCACCCACCGGACCGCGTCCGAGACATTGGACTTGCCGCATCCGTTCGGGCCGACGATCGCCGTCACGCCGGGCTCGAACACGAGCTGGGTGGCATCGGCGAACGACTTGAACCCGTGGAGCTCCAGCTTGGTGAGACGCACTAGAAAACTCTCCCGATTCGATAGACGAGCAGGGGCCGCATCCCCGCGGCGCGCACCTGCGGTACGGCGAGCGATGCCTGTTCCGGGTTGGCGAAGGCTCCGAAATACAGACGCACGGTTCCGTTGCCCTGGCGCAGCCCGTACACCGGCAGACCGCGCGCGTGATAGCGGTTGAGTCGAGTCGGCGTGTCGCGCGGTGCGACCGCGGAGTCGACGAGGAAGGCGAATGGATAACGGTCGACACTGCCGAAGTCGCGCGCCAGCGTACCCTGGGTGCGGAGACGTATCAGCAGCGATTCGGCACTCGCGCGTCTCGGAAAGGCGCCGGCGAGGAGCAGGTAGAAGCGCGACGGCGTCTCCATGCCGTACGTCGACGCCGGCAGCCGCGCGAACCGGCCGAACAGATCGAGGATGGCGCCCGACTTCGTGTTGTACTTCGACAGCAGGATCGAGTATCCCACCGCGGTGGCCGAGTCACGCGGGTTCGCCGGGGAGTAGACCGGGAACGAATCGACGGCCGCTCCCGTGGCGAGACGCTCCGCGCTGTCGCGCTCGATGCTGTCGCGCCTCACGCGCGCGACGCTGTCGGTCAGCCGGACGCGAGCCGCCGCCACGGCCGCGGCAGAGTCGGCGGCCGCACGCCGCAGCGCGCTTCTGCGGGAGTACGCGCCCACGCCCCAGTATGCGAGCGCCGCGAGCAGCACGAGCGCCACCGCGGCTCCGATCTGCCGCGGCGACGGGCCTGATGCGCCGGGCACTGCCGGCACATGAGCGGGAGTCACCGCGGGCTCCGGTGCCGTCACTTCGGCATCCGCTACGGCGACCGGTGGCGCCACGTTGCGTCGTGGACGCACCCACGCGAGTGCCTGCGCCACCGACACCTCCGGCGGCACCACGTCGCCGACGATCACTACGCCGTCGGTCGCCGCGATCAGCTCATGCACTCCCCGGGCTTCGGACGGGGCCGCGATCACGAGCAGGGCGCCGACCTCGCGGAATCCGGCGATCAACCGGCGCCAACGTGGATTCGCGAACAGCTCGTCGTGGTCGACCGGTCCCGTGCCCGTGGGCATCACGAACAGCGCCCCGGAGTCGGGTACCTGCTGCGCGATCTTCGTGAGCGATACGCCGTAGGCGAAGCTGTCCAGCAGCCCATGCGGATCGTCGCCCTGTACCAGCGCCTGGATGGGCGGTGCCTCACCGAGCAGGTCACCGAGAGCGACGCGACGATGGACTGCCTGGATCCGCGCGATCCCGAGCGCGGTCTCGGCCGTCGCCTCGGCATCCGACCCCACGACGACGATCGCGTGGAACGCGTCGAGCGTGACGCCTATGCGCCGGCCCTCCTCGTTCCAATCCATCGCGCGCGTCGCGCTCACGGCCCTCCCTCGTAGATCCAGTAGGACTGCTTGGACTCGCGACCGATCCGCTCCGCTTCCTCGCGTGTCGGATACGGACCGAGCACGACGCGATAGATCGTCGAGCCATCTCGCACGGCGGTCACGACGCGCGCGTTCTCGCTGCCGACGCGGATCGACGCGGCGAGGTCGCGCGCCTTGTCGGCGACGAGGAGCGCGGCGAAGGATACGGTGTAGGCCGTCGCGGGGCGACGCACGGCGGTGTCGCGCGCCGCCGGTGGGGGCGGCGCGGGCGCAGCCGCGGAATCGGTCGCGGGCGCCGCGGAATCGACGGGCGCCGCCGCGGAGTCGATTGGCGGTCCTTCCACGACCGTCGGCTGGTCGAGCTCTTCGGCGCGAGGGCGGAAGCCCGTCCAACGGAACGGATACCAGAAGTCCGACGCGCCGCCACGCACGCGCGCGCGGGGCTCGAGCGTCTCCCCGTCGACGACGACGACGTCCTTTCCCTGCTCGAGCGCAATGCCGCCGTCGGGGGCGACGAACGGAAGATCCGACCGCCAGGCGGTCGAAACGGTGCCGACGACCTTGTTGGTGCCGAGCGCGATCACCGAGATGGAGTCCACACCATCCAGGCGCGCGAGCAGGTACCGACCCAGAGGATCGATGCGCAGATCCGATGGGTGTCGCCCGAGTGCGATCGAGCCGCTCACCTGCTCGCGATATCGGTCCACGACTTCGACCGCGGTGCCGGTCATCGTCACGACGAACACGCGGTCGCCGCTCGGCGTGGCCGACAGCAGCTCCACGGGCTCCTCGAAGGCGACGCTCGCGGTGCGCTGCATGGTGCGCGTGCGCACCCCGGTGAGCTCGCGCTCCGAGGCGAGGTAGAGGAAGTCCCCGACCTGCGTGCGGAGCGCACGGTCGACGCGCGGGAGCAGCACGGAATCGGCGACACGGGTGCTGGGCGGTCGCACGCGCCACACCACCGAACCGTCGGCACGCTCACCCAGCACGAGCAGCGAGGCATCCGGCTGGGGGAACACGGCGCGCGCCGCGACCGGAGGCTTCCACTTCCAGGTGCCGCTTCGCCCGTAGCGCTCGACGGTGCCGTCGGCGGTGATGCCGTAGATCGTCGACCCGTCGTTGGATGCGAGACCGGTGAGCTTGGTCTTCGTGACCGAGCCTGCGGGGCCCTGGCGGAAATCGATGCGCGCCGGCTGTCCACGCGCGTCGACCAGGGACACGAGGCCACCCTCCTCGTCGAACGCGAGCACTCTCGCCGGCGCCGGGGCGTCCTCACCGCTCCACACCACGGTGTCCAGCCGCGGATAGGCGAACACGCGCGCTTCGCCGCCCGCTCGCGGGATCCGCAGGATGAGGTTGTCTGGCCCTCGCATGACGTTGCTCACCGGCATGGTGTCGCGCGCCGCTGCAGCGTTCCCGCGATCGGCGGGGCCGCAGGCAGCGAGCGCGAGCGCCAGCGCGAGGAGGGGTGTACGCACGGGCAAAAGTTAGTCTCCCGGACCCATCTGGAATAGGCAGTCGCGCGCCAGCACTACCTCGTGGCGCGCGTGGCGCAGGAGTGCGGCGATCTGAGAAGCGCGTCGCCGCTAGCGCGTCGTCTGGAGCGGCACGGTCTCGGCGTCCGCCCAGAGCCGCTCGATCTGGTAGAAGTTCCTGAGCGTCGGATGGAAGATGTGCACGACCACGTCCACGTAGTCGAGCAGCACCCACCGACCCTGCGAGAGTCCCTCGACGTGGTGTGCCATCTGGCCGACGTCGCGCTTCATCTCTTCGAGCACGGAGTTACCCAGTGACCGCACGTGCGTGTCCGACGTGCCGCTCGCGATGAGGAAGAAGTCGGTCATGTCCGACACGCCCTCCAGGCTGAGCAAGACGACGTCGTTCGCCTTGTGCTCGAGCAGAATGGTCGCGGCGCGTTGCGCGAGCTCGAGGGACGTCGGGGCAGGGTGTGGAGCGGAAGCGGTCATGAGGTCGGGGATCGTTGGTTCGATGCTCGGGTCTGGCAAGAGCAGTGCGCGCGACCACGCTCGGCGTGGAACGCAGGGAGGGGGCCCCGGGACGGAGCCCCCTCCCTGCCACGACTCGAGGCTACTGCTTGATGACCCAGACGCGGATCTCGGGCTTCACGTCCGCGTGCAGCTTGACTGGCACGCGATAGACGCCGAGCGCCTTGATCGGCTCGTGCAGGTCGATGAGTCGCTTCTCGATGTGGAAGCCCTGCGCGGTGAGCTGCTCGGCGATGTCGCCCGAGGTGACGGAGCCGAACAGCTTGCCCTCCTCGCCGACGCGTGCCGAGAAGGTGAGCTGCACTTCTTCGAGCCGCTTGGCCAGCTCCGTGGCTGACTCGACGCGCTCGTTCTCGGCGGCCTCGAGGCGGCCGCGCTCCTGCGCGATGCGCTTGAGGTTGCCCGGCGTCGCTTCGTACGCGAAGCCGTGGGGGAGAAGGAAGTTGCGGGCATATCCGTTCTTGACGGTGACGACGTCTCCTGGCTTGCCCAGGTTCTCGACCGCCTGGCGGAGAATGATTTCCATGAGTTGAGCCTCTGATTACGTGGTAGGGCGCGCACGGCTGCGCCAGTCAG
>DATFOL010000587.1:0-4517 GCA_035265545.1 Gemmatimonadaceae bacterium
GAGCAGAAGACGACGGGAACGACGAGCGTCGTGGTGAGCCGGGTCTTCCCGCACACGCCCGCCGAAGAGGGGGGCGTTCAGGAGGGCGACCGGATCATCCAGGTCGATACGCTGCCCATCGTCGACAGCAAGATCGACAAGGTCTCCGACGCGCTCCGCGGCATCGCGGGAACCACCGTGAAGGTGACCTTCGCCCGTCCGGGAGTCGCCGAGCCGGTCCGGCTCTCGTTCAAGCGCGCCGTGATCCACGTTCCCGCGGTGCCGTTCTCCACCATGCTCGGCGACAAGGTCGGCTACATCCCGCTGCAGACGTTCAACGAGAACGCGGCGGACGAGGTCGAGGCAGCGGCGGCCAAGCTCGTGAACGAAGGCGCGCGCGGCATCGTGCTCGACCTGCGCGAGAACGGCGGTGGCATCGTGGAGCAATCGCTGGCGGTGAGCTCGCTGTTCCTGAAGCGCGGCCAGTCGATCGTCAACGTGCGCTCGCGCAACGCCGCGGAGGAGGTCGCGCGGGCGTCGGACGATCAGCTCGCCACTCAGCCGCCGATGGTGGTGCTCACCGACGGCGGCAGCGCCTCGGCGAGCGAGATCGTCGCCGGCGCGCTACAGGACCACGACCGCGCGCTGGTGCTCGGGACGACGAGCTACGGGAAGGGGCTCGTGCAGTCGGTGTTCCCCCTCGACGGGGGCTACGCGCTCAAGATCACCACCGGCAAGTGGTACACGCCGAGCGGCCGGAGCATCCACCGCGAGCGCACGATGCTGCCTGACGGCCGGTACGTCGAGGCGCGGCCCGATTCGCTCGAGACCGAAGCGGAGAAACGCGCGCGGCCGAAGTACAGCTCCGACGCCGGCCGCACCGTGTACGGCGGCGGCGGGATCACGCCGGACGTGCTCGTGCCGGACGACACATTGTCGACGAGCGAGCAGGATCTACTCAAGTCGATCGCGCCGAAGGCGCAGGCGTTCGTGACGGTGCTGAACCAGTATGCGTTCGAGCTGAAGGGCAGTGCGGCGCGCGACTTCACCGTGACGCCGGCGTGGCGCACGGAGCTGCGGCGCCGGCTCGGCGCGGCTGGATTGACGATCGACGCCAAGTACGAGCCGGCCGCGACGCGTTTCCTCGACCGTGAGCTCGACCGGCGCCTGGCTCGCATGCTCCTCGGCGACGCGGGCGCGAAGCAGCGCGCTCTGGCCGACGACCACCAGCTCGCGCGGGCGGTGAGCCTGCTCCAGAGCGCGCGGTCGCAGGAGCAGCTGTTCGCCTCTGCAGGTGCGACGTCGACATCGTCCGCTCCGCGGAGCACGAGCGCGAACCAGCGGTAACCGCACCACTCCGTGTCGTCGCCCATCACGCCGCACTCGATCCAGGTCCGGCGCACGGCGCGCTATTACACACTCGGTCCGACCCACGGCTTCCCTCGGGAGCTGTGGGTCGTCGCGCATGGCTATGCGCAGCTGGCGCGGGGATTCATCAAGTGGTTCGCGCCGCTCGACGACGGCACGCGTCTGATCGTCGCACCGGAAGCGCTGTCGCGCTTCTACCTCGATGCAATCTCGGAGCGCCGAGCGCAAGGCGATCCGCGCGTCGGGGCGACATGGATGACCCGGGAGGACCGCCTGGCGGAGATCGCCGACTACGTCGCGTACCTGGAGCAGCTCACTTCGGAGATCCGGCGTCACCTCACGGGCGCGGGACCGCGCATCGTGGTGCTGGGATTTTCGCAGGGGACAGCGACGGTGTGCCGGTGGCTGGCGTCGAGCGAGCTACGCGCCGACCAGATCGTGCTGTGGGCCGGTGGAATCCCGCCCGAGCTCGACGTCGCGGCGTGGTCGACGCGTTTGCACGGCGCGGCGCTCACGCTCGTCGCCGGCGAGGACGACGAGATGGTGCCGGCGAGCGCGGTGGTCACCGAGGGCGAGCGACTCTCGGCCGCCGGCGTCGCGTTCACGCTGCAGCGTTACGCGGGTGGGCATCGGATCGAGGCGGAAGCGCTGCTTCGGTTGGCGGAGCGATTCGAGGGGCACTGAGGGCGAGCGCGGTCAGAGCTTCACGCCGAGGAAGAGCGCCTTGCTGACCCGGTCGTCGCCGTGCCGTCTACGATCGGTCAGGAATCGCGGGTAGTAATTGATGCGAGCTTCCGTGAAGAGGCGCACGCGACCCAATAGGATGTCGGTTCCGAGACCTGGCGTCAGTACGCCGTTCCATCGCGATGTGCCCGCGAGCACGGTGTCGACGGACACCGTCACATCCTGATACGCGAAGTCACCCTTGATCCGGAGTGCGTTGGTCCGCAGATCGGCGATGCCGATGCCTCCCAGCAGGTAAGGCCGGACCGCTCCCGAGGAGCGGCCGTACCGGACGCTGACACCCGCGGCGAACTCCTCCCATCGCAAGCCGCTGTATGCGGATCGCTTCAGCATGTAATCCGCACCGAATCGGATTGCCCAACGCGAGCCGAGGCGTGTTCGTTCGAGCCCTGCGCTGAGTGCGAGGGGAGTCGACCGATACCGCTCGTGCAGGGGAGGATCCGTCCCCAGCGCGAGGTACAGCGCATTGGCGATTGGTGACTCGGCGCGTTGGGCGCGCACGACCGAAGGCGCCATGAAGGCGAGCAAGGCGAGCAGCAGCAGTCGGCGCATGGGTCCTCCATCGAGCGTAAGCGCTGGACGCGGCTTCGTCGCGCGTGGCAGTCTCTCGTCCGACCCGATGACGAGGGGAAGGGTTGCTTCGCGGCTTACCGACCGTGCTCGTCGCGGAAGCGATCGATCTCGCGCCGATCGCGCTTCGTCGGGCGTCCCTTCTCCTCGTAGACGAAAGCCGCGGGCGCCATCCGCAGCTGCTCGGCGAGCTTCGCGCGCGCGGCGAGGCTCTCGGCCGTCTCCTCGTAGAGGGTGGCGGCGACGGTGGCGGGGCCACGGCGGTCGGAGAGGGCCCGGACCTGGACGACGTGCAGGTATGGACCGAGGCGGACGCTCACCTCGTCGCCGGGCTGGAGCAGCTTCGCGGGTTTCACGCCTTCACCGTTGAGCTCGACCTTGCCGGCGGTGACGGCATCGGCGGCGAGTGAGCGGGTTTTGAAGAACCGTGCGGCCCAGAGCCACTTGTCGATGCGGGCTCGGGCTTGGGTGGTATGGTCGGTGGGGTCGGGGTGCGGCATGGAGGAAGGAATATGTAGGGGGGAGTTGTTGGAAGTGGCGGGTCCGAGTAAATTACTGACCAGTCAGTAACCGATGTCGCGTGTGAGGGAACTCTCAGCGCTCATCCATGCTTCGTGACTGACCAGTCGGTCATTTACCGCACCCATGTCCGAACACCTCGCAGAACCTCGCTGGCGCCGACTCCCCGAAGAGCGCCCCAAGCAAATCCTCGACGCCGCACTCGCGGTGTTCGCGGAGCGCGGACTCGCCGCCGCCAGGCTCGAGGACATCGCCAAACGCGCCGGCGTCTCCAAAGGCACCATCTACCTCTACTTCGCCAACAAGGAAGAGCTGTTCCGCGGCGTCGTCCGCGAATCGGTCATCTCCTTCATCGAGCGCGGCGAGGCACGATTCGCCGCCGACCGAGATCCGATCCTCGCCCTCGACACCTGGATGGAAGGGCACTGGGGATGGATCCGCTCCGACATCTTCCCCGCCATCCACCGCCTGGTCAACTCCGAGCTGCGCGACTTCCCCGATCTCCACGAATTCTACTCCGTCGAGGTGGTGGGCCGAGCACAGCGACTGGTCTGCGAGATCCTCGAGCGCGGCATGGAGACGGGCGTCTTCCGTCGCATGGATCCGCTCGTCGCGGCGCGCATGCTGAGCGCGCTCATGGTCACCCACGGCACCTGGTACCACCAGAAGCACTCGTTCAAGTCGATCGCGAACATCCCGGACGCCGTGCTCGTCGCACAGATCCGCGATTTCTTCCTACACGCCTTGCGCCCGGACGCCGGGCTCAGCTCCCCGCACGCCGACTCATGAACCAGCGAACCCCGCGCCTCGTGACGATCGGGCTCACGCTCGCGCTGCTCGTTGCCCTGCTCGCCTTCTTCGCGCGCGCCGCGTCCGCGCAGGAGCCGGAGGTCGCCGATTCGGCCGTTCGACTTACGCTCGGTGATGCCGTACGCATCGCCGCGCGCCAGAACGCACAGGTCGGGAGCGCACGCGCGCGACTGGGCGCGGCGCAGGCGCGCGTGACGCAGCGGCGTGCCGACCTGCTCCCCACCGTCGCGCTCACGACGCGGCAGAGCGGTTCGACGCTCAACAGCGCCGCCGCATTTCCGATCGATTTTCCGAGTGCGCCGGGCGAGCCGCGGCTGTTCGATCCGGAGGGCTCGATCCTCGGTCCGCTCAACGTGCTCGACGCGCGGGCACACGTGAGCCAGACGCTGCTCGATCCGAGCGCGCTCGCCCGGCTGCGCGGAGCGCGCACGAGCGTGCAAGCGGCCGACGCGGACGTCTCCAACGCGGCCGAGGTCGCGGGAGCGCTGGCGGCGAACGCGTATGTCGCCGTGCTGCGCGCCGATGCG
>DATFOL010000588.1:0-9400 GCA_035265545.1 Gemmatimonadaceae bacterium
GTGACGTACCACCCGCTTCCGTTGTCGGCAAGGATCATCCCGTACTGCTTCATCGCACGCAGGATGACCTGCACCTCGGCGGGGTACGCGCTCGCGTCGAACGAGGCCTTGAGCCTGACTCGCATTCCCATCGGTGGCAGAGCGGACGCGGTGTCGTTGCTGGCGTAGTGCCGCGCGGGCGCGATGAAACCCTTGCGGGTGCGCGGGCAGGTGAACCGGATCGCGTGGTCGATCGTGCCCTTGGTGACCGCCTCGTCGTAGCGCACGAGACCGGGGAAGATCGGCAGCCCCGCGGCATCGGCGGAGGTCCAGTAGAGCGGGCGCAGCGCGTTCGACGCGAGATCGAACACGGCACCAGAGCCGGCGCGCCAACTGGTCCCGCCGTTCAACGGATGCGCGTCGAACATCTCGTAGAGCTTCCACGCCACGGTGTCGACGACGAGCACGTGACGGTCACCGGTGCTCGACGCACCGCCTTCGATCGGAGCGCCATCCGGGATCGGGTACGGCCCGGGATCACTCTCGGCGGCGTAGTCGAAGGTGATCGGTCGCTTCGGTGCCGTGCTCCCCGTCAGGACGTAGGGAATGCCGTAGATCGAGCCGAAGTCCGGATGGAGGTTGCGCAGGCCGCACGACGCGATGAGCGCGGCGGACGCGGGATCGACCGGCTGCGCCGAGATGTCGGTGTTCCATGGATTGTCGGCCGGAAACACGCGGCGCGCTCCGAGCGGTGCGCTGGACGCGGTGTCCGGCGTCGTCACCGCGGGATCGGTGAGCGCGCGCTCGCTGCCCGAGCAGGCAACAGCGGCGAAGAAGAGCAACGACGGAACGAGACGACGAGTGGTGCGCATCTGGAGACCGTCCGAGGGGTTCCTCAACGAGACGGTTCGTGCCGGCCCGGGGAAACGATACCGCGAGTCCGCTGCCGAACTGGCCGGAGACCCTGCCAAGGTGCATCTTGACGCTCGCGCTCCCCTCCTTCCCTCCGCGACGATGCGCCCCTCTCAGATCCTCCAGATTTTCATGCTCGCCGCGCTGTACGCCCCCGCGGCCGCGACGGCGCAGACGGCGCAGTCGGGGACACGCATCGCGACCGTGTCGTGGCTCGCCGGCTGTCTCGAGATGCGCGGTGCGAACCGCGTCGTCGAAGAGCAGCGCATGGCGGAACGTGGGGGCACGATGCTCGGCATGGGTCGCACCGTCGGAGCCCGCGGTCTGTCCGACTACGAGCTGACGCTGATCAAGGAGGATGGCGCTCGATTGCTGTTCGAAGCGCATCCCAAGGGGCAGCCTCCCGCCACCTTCGCCGCACGTGTCGCCACGACGGACAGCGTCGTATTCGAGGCGCCCGAGCACGACTTTCCACAACGCGTCGGCTATCGCCGCGTCGGTGCGGACTCCGTGCTCGCGTGGGTAGAGGGGAAGATGAACGGGAAGGAACGTCGCATCGAGTTCCCGTACCGGCGCGTGCCCTGCCCCGCCACTCCGTAGCTCGGGCGCGGCATCGTGTCTCTCGTCTTCCCGTTCGACCCGAACATCGCGCGCGCCTCGACGATCCCGGCGCGCCTGTACAACGATCCCGTGTTTCTCGAGCTCGAGCGCGAGCGCATCTTCGCACGCACCTGGCAGCTCGTCGGCCGAATGAATGATGTGCGCGAGCACGGTCAGTTCTTCACTACGCAGGTCGGAAACGACCCGATCGTCGTGCTCCGCGACGGTGACGCACTGCGCGGCTTCTACAACGTCTGCCTGCACCGGGCCGGCCCGGTCGCGTCGGGCTGCGGCAAGCGCAACACGCTCCAATGCCGGTACCACGGCTGGACATACTCGCTCGACGGCACGCTGCGGCGCGCACCGGAGATGGAGGGCGTCGAGCGCTTTTCACCGGACGACATGCGCCTCGTCCCCATACAGGTAGCGACGTGGGGCCCGCTCGTGTTCGCGAATGTCGATGGCAAGGCGCCGCCACTGGCCGAGGTGCTGGAAGACCTGCCAGGCCGCCTCGCTCCCTTCCGCTGCGAGACGATGCGCTACGTCATGCGCAAGGAATGGGAGATCGCCTGCAACTGGAAGATCTACGTCGACAACTATCTCGAAGGCTACCACGTGCCCGTGGTGCATCCGGGGCTGCACAAGGAGCTCGACTACGACAACTACGTCGTCGAGCCGCGGCGATACTTCTCGATTCAGCACGCGCCGCTGCGCGCCGTCGAGGGAGCAGGCACGGATCGCCGCTACGACCCGTCGGCCACCGAGGTGCCCGAAGCCGTATACGCGTGGCTCTTCCCGAACATGATGCTCAACGTTTACCTGGGGCAGATGCAGACCAACGTCGTGCTTCCGCTGGGTCACGACCGTTGCAGAGTCGTGTTCGAATGGTATGCCGAACAGCCGCCCGAGGACGCGGCAGACGACCCGTCGTGGACGAAGCTGCTCGCGTTCAGCGACGAGATCCAGAACGAGGACATCGAGATCTGCGAGACGGTGCAGCGCAACCTGCGTTCGCGCGTCTATGATCGCGGGCGGTACTCGGCGAAGCGGGAGAATGGGGTTCACCACTTCCACTCGCTCCTGCACGAGTTCCTGACGTGACGGCGACGGTCGCCGAAGTCGCCGTCGCCCCGGGGCGGCTGCAACGTTCGCTCGGCGTCTGGTTCGGGATCGCGGTCGGCGTGGGCGGGATGATCGGCGCGGGAATCCTGCGCGCCCCGGCGGACGTGGCGGCGCATCTGCCGACGCCATCGCTCTTCCTCGGCGCGTGGGTGGTCGGCGGCTTGTACGCACTGCTCGGTGCGAACGCCATCGCCGAGCTGGCGACGATCCGCCCACGCTCGGGCGGACAGTACGTGTTCGTCCGCGAAGCGCTCGGTCCATATGCGGGGTTCATTGTCGGATGGAACGACTGGCTGTCGTCGTCCGCATCGGTCACGGCCATCGCCATGATCGAGAGCGAGGCGATCGCGGCGCTGGTGCCGTCGGTCGCTGGTCAAGTGGTGGTGATCGCGCTGGCCGCCGTCGTCATCACGGCCGTCGTGCTCCTGCGCGGCATGCGTCAGGGCGATCGCGCGCAGCGCGCCACGAGCGCGATCAAGGCGCTCGCCCTGCTGGTGCTCGTTGCCGCCTGCCTAGGGTGGCGTGCATGGCACGGGATGCCCGCATCGGCGGTCGCCGCGCCACTTCTCATTCCGACCGGCATCGCGCTGCTCGTCGCGTTCGCGGCGGCGCTGCAGGGAATCATCTTCGCGTACGACGGCTGGACGGGAATCATCTATTACTCCGGTGAGGTCGTCGACCCGGCGCGCGAGATCCCACGCGCGCTCGCCGGCGGACTCGTCTCCACGATGGTGCTGTATCTGCTGATCAACGCGGCCTTTCTCGCGGTGCTTCCCCTGTCCGCTATCGCCGCGTCACCGCTCGCCGCGGCAGGCGCCGCGTCGGTGGTGTTCGGATCGCATGGAGGCACCGTCGTACAGCTCGTGATCGCACTGGCGCTGCCGAGCGCGCTCGTCGCCAACACGCTGAATGCGTCGCGGGTGCTCTTCGCGATGGGCGAGGACCGTCTCGCGCCGGCGTGGTGCACACGAGTGAACCGGGGAGGCACACCCGACGCGGCGCTGCTCGTGTCGGCGCTGGTGGCTGCGCTGTTTCTCCTCACGGGGACGTTCGAGCGCCTGATCGCGATCTGCACGTTCCTGTTCGTGGCGAGCTACACGCTCTCGTTCGCGTCCGTGTTCGTGCTACGGCATCGCGAGCCCGACACGCCTCGGCCGTATCGAGCGTGGGGACATCCGTGGACCACGGCCGCCGTGCTCCTCGGCTCGATCGCATTCCTCACGGCGACGCTCCTCGCCGACCGGCAGGGTGCAGCGATCGTAGCGGGCCTGCTCGTGGTGAGCTATCCCGCGTTCCGCATCATCACCAGGCGACGGGTCTAGCGCTCGCCCTTCTCCTCCACCTCGTCGCGATCCTCGTCGGCGATGCTGATGGAGAGTGGGAAGAAGAGCGACTGCTTCACCGCGGGATACGGCGTTCGCCACCCTCGTGCGTCGTGCCAGAGGATGCGGTTGAGCCGCTCGCTCGGGGCGGCATCGGGCAGGTCGAAGCGCATGCGCGCCGACGCGCGCGCCGCGATCCGGCGCTCCGCCGCGTGCGGTCCGGTGATCTCACCGACGCGCTGGTTCACGTCATGGATCGACTGTGTGGGCACGATCGCAGTATATGGGGTGAAATCGGGCTGCTCGCCTGCGCCGAGGAAGCTGGCGCGCATGTCGGTGGCGACGAGATCGAACGCGCTCATTGCTGGCAGGCCGAGCATCAGCTCGATCGTCTTCACCATGCTCGGCTGTGCGTAGAAGGTGCTGTCGATCGCGCCGCGCCGCGCATAGGGGCTGGCCACGAGCGCAACGGTGCGATGGCCGTCGATGTGATCGACGCCGTCCTGGGCATCGTCCTCCACGGAGAGGATCGCCATCGACTTCCAGAACGACGAGTGCGACAACGCGTCGACGATGCGGCCGAGGGCGAGATCGTTGTCGGCGACACAGGCCTTGGGAGTACACCATCCGGCGGAGGTTCCCACCGTGTGGTCGCTCGGCAGGATGACCATCACGAGGTTGGGCATCGCCTTCCGCGCTTCCCACTCGCGCAGGTGGTCGATGATCACGTCCGCCTTGACGACATCGGGGATCTCCTCGGTCCAGCCGGGATACTCCCGCACGAGGATGCGGTCGAGTGAGCGGATCTCGGACTGCGTGTTGTAGAACGTCTTGAGCAGGCCGCGGAAGAACGCCGGGTCGTGCGGCTGTGAGTCGCGGTACTGAGCGAGGAGCGCGTTGCGGCGCGCCGACGAAGGCTTCTGGACGGAGGGCGCGTACTCGCCAAACACGCTGACGGTCTTCCCCCTCGCCTGGGCGCCGTCCCAGAGAAAGCCACCGGACGAATAGGCGAGCGGATCGACCCCCTCGGACGGATAGCTGCGGCCCTCGTACAGGGGCCACATCGGATACTCGGTCTCGTTCGCCTGGGTCAGCCAATTGTGACCGTCAGCCGAGTTGCCGCCGGAGGCGAAGAAGTGGTCGAGCAGGACGAACTGATTCGCCAGCGCATGGGTGTTCGGGGTCACGTCGGCGCCATACATCACGAGCGACGAGTCGCTCGCACCCTTGCCGATGTCGCCCAGCACCTGGTCGTAGGTGCGGTTCTCGCGGATGATGTAGACCACGTGCTGGATCGGCGTCGGCTCGCCGGGACGTTCGGGGACCGGACGAGGTACGACGCCACTGCGCGGCGCGAGCGACGGCGCCGCGCCGGGGGCGCTCGCGAGGAGCCGCCGGTTGTTCTGCGCGACAGATGTCGTGTACGCTGCGAGCTCCGCGTCCGTCGGCACCTCGATCACGTTCACCGATCCGCGCACCGCGTGCACGTAGCGCCCGCGCTGCTCGCCCTTGGTGCCGGTGCCCGAGCCCATGCCGAGCAGCGAGCCGACGGCGAGCGTCCGCCCATCGGCGCTGACGTCGATGCTCGACGGGTACCAGCTCGTGGGAATGAGCCCGCGCAGGCGCGCGCTCGAGCCGACCGACACGTCGTAGACCGCCACCGCGTTCGCTCCTCCGAGCGTGACGTAGAGGCGCCCGCCGTCCGGCGAGATCGCGACGGCGGTCGGTGCGACGCCGATGCGCCGCTGCTTGAACGGATCGGCGCCGATGGTCGCGACGACGGCGTTGGTGCGCGTGTCGATCACGCTCACGTCGTCCGAGTTGCCGTTGACGACGTACAATCGCGCGCGCGCCTCGTCCAGGGCGATCCCGGTGGGATGCAGGCCGACAGTGATCGTCCCCGTGACCCGGCCACTCACCAAGTCGACGCGCGTGACGTTGCCGCGCGCCGCGATCCCGCGCGCGTCGACGCGTACTCGCTCTGCGCGCGGATCGCAGCATTGCGACGCCGCGCGCTCGCCCGATTTCGGCTTGGCGCCGCCGAGGACGCTGACGAAGGCCGTTGCGCCGTCGGCGGTGACGACGGCGCTGACCGGCAGGACCCCGAGTGGCACGGTGTGCAGGAGCGAGCCATCGTCGGCGTCCAGCACGGCGAGCGCGTCGTTCGCCGGCAGCGGCAGCACCATGACGCGACGACCCGAGCCGTTCGCCCGAGCGGCGACCGCGGGCCCGCCGGCCATGAAGTCGCCGAGTGCGGGCGATGTGACGCGAATGGGCGCACTATCCGGCTCGGCGGCGGCAGCCCGCTTGATGGTCGAGTCGCCAGCGTACGCATAGACATGGGCGACGGCGGCATTCGCGGCGAGCGGCTCCCAGCCGGGCGTGCGGCTCTGCGCCGCGTTCCCCGGCAGACGTCCGACCGACGAGACGATCGCTCTCCCAGTGGCCGGGTCGACCACGACGCCGTGCACACCGGCGCGCCCATCGAACGCGCTACTCGCGACGACGCGGTTGTCGCGCCACGACAGTCGATACGCGGCACCCGGCGCGGCGACCCAGATCTCGCCCGGATTGCGGCCGAATCGTACGCCGCCAACCTTGCCGCGAAATACGCTCTGCACCCCTGCCGGCGTGACGCGCTGCTCCGTCGCGATCACGCCGGGATCCGGAAGCGGCCGCTGCGGCGACGACGGTGCGGGACGCGGCGTGCCTGCCTGCAGCAGAAGTACGAGCGAGATCAGCATGTCGGTTCGCGATGAGTGATGCGGCGCTACTTGCGCACGACGTCGCCGTCGAGCTCGAGGACGACCACGGTGGCCATCGGATCGTACGGCTGGCCCGCGAACACGAGCTGTCGCTCGCCGTTGACCTCGCGAATCTCCATCGGGGCACCGTCGCCGAGCCGGTACGCGCGCTTCACCGCGTTCTGCATCTTCGGCAGCGGGAACGGCACGCGCGGCGTGGTGAAGAAGGTGATGTACAGCTTTCCCGGTTTGGTGGTGTAGCGGTACTCGTTGTGCGCGAGCACGAGAGGTTGACCTCGCACGTCCCTCGTTCCCTTCACGCTCGGCTCACCCAGCTCGTCGCCGAAGGGGGTGCGGCCCGCGCCGTAGATGGCTTCACCGTTCACCTTCAGCCACTCGCCCGCGTGGCGGAGCACCTCCACCGACGGCTGCGGGATCTCGCCATTCGGCAGCGGGCCGACGTTGAGCAGGTAGTTGCCACCCTTGCTCACCACGTCGACCAGCTTGAACACGATGTCGCCGACCGATTTCCAATCGTGGTCGTCCTTGCGATAGCCCCAGGTATGATTGATCGTCGCGGGCACCTCCCACGCTTCGGTGCGCGACTCGGAGGGAATCACGTTGTCGCCCGTGCTGACGTAGTCGCCCTCTTCGCCGAGCCGCCCGTCGATCAGGGTCTTGGGCTGAAGGGTGCGCACGAGTCGCGTGAAGCGCGCCGCGCGCTCGCCGGCCATGTTGCGCGGCGTGTCGAACCAGATCAGCGCCACAGGCCCGTAGTTCGTGAGCAGCTCGCGCACCTGTGGCTCCGCCTTTCCGCGCAGGTAGTCGTCGTACTTCTTGAGGGAGTCGGGGCCGAAGTCCCAGCTGTTCCCCGCTCCGTTCGGCTCGTGCCAGTCCTGCGACTGCGAGTAGTAAAAGCCCAGGGGCATTCCCGCCTTCGCGCACGCTCGCGCGAGCTCGGCGATCACGTCGCGCTTGAAGGGCGTCGCCTCGACGATGTCGAAGGTGCTCACCTTGGAGTCGAACAGGGCGAAGCCGTCGTGATGCTTCGACGTGATCACGATGTACTTCATGCCGGCATCCTTCGCGAGCTTCACCCACGCATCGGCGTCCAACTTCACCGGGTTGAACTGGCCGGCGAGCTGCTCGTACTCCTTCACCGGGATCTGCGCCCGGTTCATGATCCACTCGCCGAGCCCGAGGACTCGCTTCCCCTTCCACTCGCCGGCGGGGATCGCGTACAGCCCCCAGTGGATGAACAGGCCGTATTTCGCGTCGCGGAACCAGGCGAGGCGCGCCTCGCGCGCCGGGTCGGCTGGACGTTGCTCCTGCGCCTGCACCGGTGCAGTCGGGATGGAGAGCAGGCCGGCGACGAGGGCGGCGCGGACGAGCTGCGGGGGGGTTCCGATCATGAATGTCCTCACTGGCCCGCGGAGGTGCCGGAAGCGGAGGGCGCCGGTGCAGCCGCTGGATACTCGAACGTGTACTCGCCCGACCCGATCTCGACGACGGCGGTATCGCCGCTCTGCACCGAGGACGTGACACCCGCCGCACGACCGACGGCGCCTCCGCTTTCCGTCACGCTGGCGAGCTTCGCGGCGGGAAGATGCACGGTGGCGCGCGCGTTCGGCGGCACGCGCACCGTCATGCGCATCCGTCCGGCCTCGAGCTTCCAGCCCGATGCGGCGCTCCCGTACGGCGTCATCAACTCGGCGCGGGCCGACGTGAGGCCGCCGCCTGGCTGCGGCCGCACCAAGATGTGCTTGAACCCAGGTACGGTCTCGTCGAGATCGAGGCCGGCAACGGTGCGAACCATCCAGTCGCCGATCGCGCCGTAGGCGTAGTGATTGAACGAGTTCATCCCGACGTCCTGAAAGCTCTTGTCCGGCTTCTGGCCGTCCCAGCGCTCCCAGATCGTCGTCGCCCCCTGGGTGATCGGATACAACCAGGACGGATACTTCCTGTTGAGCAGCAGCCGGTACGCCTCGCTCAGATTTCCCGTCTCGGTGAGCGCGTCGGTGAGATAAGGAGTGCCGAGGAAGCCGGTGGTCAGGTGCCCGATCGTGCGCACGTCGGCCGCGAGCCGCGCACCGGCATCGGTGCGGCGCGACTCGGGGAGCAGCCCGAACTCGAGGGCGAGTGCGTATGCGGTCTGGGTGTTCGAGGCGAGACGGCCCGACGCGGTGACGTACTCCTTGTTCCACGCGGCGCGGATGCGCTCGAAGAGGTCGCGGTAGGCGCGCGCGTCTTCCGTCTTGCCGAGCACCTTCGCACTTCGCGCGAGCAGATCGGTCGAGTGCGCGTAGAACGCGGTGGCGATGAGATCCTTGTCCGTCGTCGCGCCCGGATAATCGGAGCGCGTCGTGGCGAACGCGAGCCAGTCGCCGAAGTGCGGATCGCCATCCCAAATGTGGTCGTCGCCGGCGCGTGTGCGCTGGAACTCCACCCAGCGCGACATGCTCTCGTACTGCGTCTCGAGCACGCGCCGATCCCCGTAGATCACGTACATGTTCCACGGGATGATCACGGCCGCGTCAGCCCACCCGGCGGCGCCCCCGGGCTGCTTCCCTTCGAAGTCGGCCAGCACGTTCGGCACAACGTGCGGGACGCTGCCGTTGGCAAACTGATCGGCGGCCACGTCTTTCAGCCACTTGGCAAAGAATCCGGCCACGTCCATGTTGTAGGCGGCCGTGCGCGAGAACACCTGCGCGTCTCCCGTCC
>DATFOL010000589.1:0-2184 GCA_035265545.1 Gemmatimonadaceae bacterium
GGCCATGCTCAACAGCAACCCGACGCCGCGGAAGAACTCGGGGCGCGTGTACTTGTCGTTCTGGGTCGCGTACTGATCGATCACGTGCCGGAAGATCAGCGGATCGAGCAGCGAGAAGACCTGATTGATCGCCGCCAGGAACAGCGCGAGGACGACGAAGCGCCAGTAGGGGCGGAGGTAGCGGAGGAGGGTGCGCATGGTCGAATTGTAATCCGCCTGGCGGAGGTCGGGGTTCCTGGACTGCCGAAGCAGTACCGAGTACTTCAGTACCCAGTACCGAGACCCAGTCGGCTGGCCCCAAGAAGGCGCTTCCGGATCGCGACCCGGACAGTCTGCAAAAAACCAACAGCGCGTCCCGACCGAGGGACGCGCCGTGCCTTCAGGGGAGCAGTCGCGAGAGTCTCGGTACTGGGTACCCTGGTACTCGGTACTGGGGTTTTCCTTCCTGACACGTTCCTGACTCTTCCCTGACCCCCCGAAAACCTCCCGACCCAGACTGCTTGATACCATTCGATCAAGCTCCTACCGTCTCTCCATGCCCCCGCGCCTCCCTCGCTCGCGCGCGACGATCCTCGTCGCCGTGCTGCTGCTCTCGATGACGCTGGCCGCCGCGCTCGCGCACGAGGCGTGGCGCGCCGAGCGCTCGCACCGCGCGACCACCGACCGCACCCTGCGCGACTACGCGGCGTTCGCGGCCTGGGAGTTCACGGTGGCGGCGAAGAGCAAGATGTACTCGAACATCCTGTACGTCTTCAGCCCCGTGATGCACGAGGAGGCGCTGGGTCCGCACGATCCACTCGATCCGCCGCAGATGCTCCTGCGGCCCGCCGTGCGTGAGAAGCTGTGCCCCGACCCGCCACCGTACGCCTTCCGTCTCGACGTCGCCACCGGGGAGCTCATCTTCGCCGGCGACGTGCCCGCACCAGAGCGGCAGGAACAGATCCGCAAGGCGGTGTTGAAGGACCTCGGCGCCTACGTCCGCGACTGGGGCTACCAGACGATCATCGAGACCAGCGGCCGCGAGCCGCTGAGCCTCGTCTATCAGGTGAAGTGGCGACGGGACGGGTCCAAAGCCGCGGTGTATGGGGTCGAGTTCTGCGTCCTTGCCATGGCGACCGGTGCGTTCGAGACCGTGATGGAGAAGGGCAACGTCCTTCCGCCGGCCCTCACCAAAGGGCTGCCCAACGACTCGCTCTTCTCCGCCGTCGTGCGGGATTGGGAGGGGCACATCCTCTATCGCTCGCCGCGTCAGTACGCCGCCACCTACGCCGAGGAGCACGCGCTCAACGCCTACGGCGGCCTCCGCACCACCATCGCGATCAATCCCGCCATCGCCGACCGCCTCGTGATCGGCGGACGGCCGCGTTCGCGCCTCGCGCTGCTCGGCGCGCTGCTCGGCCTCACGGGCGTGCTCGTCGCCATCGGGCTGCTCCAGCTCCGTCGCGAGCACGAGCTCGCGCGGCTGCGTGAGGACTTCGTCGCCAGCGTGTCGCACGAGCTGCGCACGCCGCTCGCCCAGGTGCGGATGTTCGCCGAGACGCTCCGACTCGGCCGCGTGCGATCGGAGACCGAGCGGGCGCGATCGCTGGAGATCATCGACCAGGAAGCGCGGCGGCTCACGCACCTCGTCGAGAACATCCTGCTCTTCTCGCGCGCCGAGCGACAGCTCGTGCGCCTGGCGCCACGCCCCTGTCGACTCGCGGACGAGGTGCGCGAGGCGCTTGTCAGCTTCGCCCCCATCGCGACCGCGCGGCACATCCGGGTGGTCCAGTCGCTGGACGACGCGGCGTGTGCGACGGTGGACGTCGAAGCGTTCCGCCAGATCGTGCTCAACCTCGTCGACAACGCGATCAAGTACAGCCCGGCCGACGGGACGGTGTGGGTCACGCTCGGCACGCGGGGGGACGGCGTGCGACTCGATGTCGAAGACGAGGGGCTCGGCATCCCCGCCGCGGATGCGGAGCGTGTGTGGACACCGTTCTTCCGCCTCGAGCGCGACGTGAAATCGGCCGTGGCGGGGAGCGGGATCGGGTTGGCCGTCGTGCGCGACCTCGTGCAGCGTCACGGCGGACGCACGGGTGTCGAGCCGCGCGGGCGCGATCAGCGCGGCTCCCGCTTCTTCGTCGAGCTGCCGCGCACGGCTGGGGTGACGCCGGATCGCGCCGAGCGCCCCGCGGAAGACGC
>DATFOL010000590.1:0-3763 GCA_035265545.1 Gemmatimonadaceae bacterium
GGGCGGCGCCTAGCTTTCGCCGCCATCCCTCTCACCGCCGCACCCCGCCTCATGACCGCAGCCGCTCCCACCACCGCCACCTCGCGCCTCTACTACGAGCCGAAGATCTCCGTGCTCGCGCGTCCCGTCTTCGCCGCGCCCGATCACCTGGACGTGAACTGGATCGGGGAGAGCACCGACGGCGAGCGGCTGGCGGAGTTCGCGGGCCGGCTCTGCTACATGAGCCAGCACAATCCGGCGAGCCGCTCCACGCGCGATTACCTGGAGAACATCAAGAAGCAGGGACACGGGAGCGTCCTCGAGCACGCGAACTACTCGCTCCTCCTCGAGGGGATCAGCCGCTCGCTGACCCACGAGCTGGTGCGCCACCGGGCGGGGTTCGCCTACTCGCAGCTCTCACAGCGCTACGTCGACGAGAGTGAGGCGTGCTTCGTCGTGCCGCCGGCGATCGCGGGAGACGACGCGCTCGAGGGCGCGTGGCGCGCCCAGATCGACGCCGCACAGAGCGCGTACGTGGCGCTCGTCGCGCAGCTGATGGAGCGCTACGGCTGGGTCGCGGACAAGATCCACCGCCGGAAGATGGCCCGCGAGGCCGCGCGCGGCGTGCTGCCCAACTCCACGGAGACGAAGATCGTCGTCACGGGGAACGCGCGCGCCTGGCGTACGATGCTCGAGCTCCGCTCGAGCGAGGGCGCCGAGCTGGAGATCCGTCGGCTCGCCGTCGCGGTGCTCCGCGTGCTGCAGCACGAGGCGCCCGGGTTCTTCTCCGACTTCGAGATCTACGAGGCGGACGACCGGCGCGAGGCGGCGCGCATCTCGTATCACAAGGTCTGACGCGGCGTCGCGCGGCGGAGATTTTCCGCCGCGAAATTTTTCATTGCGCGAAAAAACTCGGTTCCCTATCTTCGCCGCACTTCTCCGTGGCGTGCGACTTGCCCGCGTCCGCGTATGAGAAGTCGCCGCGCCCGCGACAGCGGGATTCCACAGAAGGGACGGGATGACGCGCATCGGTTTCGCGTACAATCAGAAGCCCGAGCCCGAGGCGGCCGACGCGGCCGCGGAGCTGTCGCGCGCCGACGAGGAGCCGCCCAGTAGCGGCACCCGGAACGCCTCGTCGGTCGCCACGCTGCTCGCGCCCGTGTCCGATGACGAGTACGCCGAGTGGGACTCGGCCGAGACGATCGATGCAGTGGCCCGCGCACTCGCCGGGCACGGCGAGGTGATTCGCCTCGAGGCCCGCGACGACTTCCCCGAGCGCCTCCGCGCCGAACGCCCCGATATCGTCTTCAACATCGCCGAGGGGCTGCGCGGACCGAATCGCGAAGCGCACGTGCCGGCGATCTGCGAGTTCTACGGCGTCCCCTACTCGGGGAGCGATCCGTTCACCCTCGCCCTCTGCCTCGACAAGGCGCGCACGAAGGAGATCCTCCGCGCCAACGGCGTTCCCACCGCCGACTGGGCGCTCGCGCGCAACGCCGCCGACGCCGACCGGATCGCCGCGCGCGGATGGAGCTACCCGCTGTTCGCCAAGCCCGTCCACGAGGGCTCGTCCAAGGGGATCACGGAGCGCAACGTCGCCGCGGACGCCGATGCGCTGCGCGCGATCGTGCTGGAGCTCCTCGAGCGCTACGAGCAGCCCGTGATCGTCGAGTCGTTCCTGCCCGGCGCCGAGTTCACCTGCGGCGTGCTGGGGAACGGCGCCGAGGCGCGCGTCCTCCCGCTCGTCGGGATGAACTTCGATGCGCTTCCCGCTGGAGCGCTCCCGATCTACGGCTTCGAGGCGAAGTGGCTCTGGGACCGTCCGGAGAACCCGCTCGACATCTTCTCGTGCCCGGCGCGAGTTCCCGACGAGCTGCGTGCCGAGATCGAGGACGTCGTCCTGCGCGCGTACGCCGTGCTCGGCTGCCGCGACTGGTCGCGCGTCGACGTGCGGCTCGACGCCGCCGGACGCGCCAACATCGTCGAGGTGAATCCGCTCCCCGGCATCCTCCCCGACCCGGCGGACAACTCGTGCCTCCCCAAGGCGGCGCGCGCCGCGGGGCTCGACTACGACGCGCTGATCGGCGCCGCGCTCGAGGCGGCGGCCGCGCGCCAGGGCGTGCGTCTCGGGAGCGCGACGTGAAGGTCGCCATTCTCTTCGACGGTGCGAGCGCCTACGCGGCGTCACCCGATCAGGAGATCCTCGGCACGGTCAAAGCAGTCGCCCTCTCGCTGACCGCGGAGGGGAATGCGGTCGTCCGCATCCCGGTGCATCCCGACGCGCGCTGGGTCGACAAGCTGCGCCGCGCACGCGTCGACCTCGTCTTCAACCTCTGCGAGTCGATCGACGGCGTCGCGGCGCTCGAGCCGGCCGTGATCTCGGTGCTCGAGCTGCTCGGGCTTCCGTACACGGGCAGCTCCAGCTGGACGACGTCGCTCTGCCTTCGGAAGCACGTCGTGAACTCCGCGCTCGAGCGAGCCGGACTCCCGATCCCGAAGTTCGCCGTCGTGCGGCGCGGCAGTGCGATCCCCTCCGTCGGCTTCCCTGCGATCTGCAAGCCGGCGGCGGAAGACGCGTCGATCGGCGTCGAGCAGCGCTCCGTGGTGCGGACGTCGCGCGAGCTCGCCGAGCGCGTGGCCTCGATGCTCGAGCGCTGGGACGAGGTGCTGGTGCAGCGCTACGTCGAGGGACGCGAGGTCAACGTGGGCGTCGTGGGCGAGGGCGTGCTGCCGATCGCCGAGATCGACTTCGGCCGGATGCCCAAGGGGATGTGGCGCATCGTGACCTACCGCTCCAAGTGGGAGGACGGGTCCGACGAGGACCTCGGCTCCGCGCCGCGCTGCCCCGCGCGTCTGCCGGCCACCGTCTCGGCTCAACTCCGAAAGATCGCCGTAGCCGCGTGGCGGATCGTCGGCGGAGCAGGCTACGGCCGCGTCGATCTCCGCATCGACGAGCGCGGGCGGCCGTGGATTCTCGAGGTCAATGCGAATCCGGACCTGTCACCTACCGCGGGCCTCGCGCGCATGGCGGGCGTGGCCGGCATCGACTACGGCGCGCTCGTGCGACAGGTGTGCGAGCTCGGGCTCCAGCGGTCGCGCGAGGCGACGACGACGGCCGAGCGATGGGCGCTCGCCCAACGCCTCTCGGGCGTCGTGTCGGAGAGCGCGGAGCCCGATCTCTTCCCCGCCGGCGAGGCGTAGGGTGCGCCTCCGGCTCGGCACCCTGCGTCCCCGCGATCGGTCCCGCGTCGCCGAGCTCCTGGTGTCCACGGCAGTCTTCTCGCCCGACGAGATCGACGTCGCGTTGCAGCTCTTCGACGCCACTGTCGACGGCGAGCGCGACGTGGGCGCGGATGATGCGCACGTGCCCGACTACGAGTTCACGGGTGCCTTCGACGGCGAGCGGCTGCTCGGGTACGCATGCGCCGGCCCCACGCCGGCAACCGACGGGACATTCGATCTGTACTGGCTGGCGGTGGATCCCGCCGTACAAGGTCAGGGAATCGGCAAGACGCTCGTGCACGAAGTGGAGCGCGGACTGCGCGCCCGGGGTGCGAGAATGTTGCTCGTGGAGACCTCGTCGCGTCCCGACTATTCGAACACCCGGGCGTTCTACGCCCGCTGCGGCTACACCGAGGCCGCCCGCATCAAAGACTTCTACGCACCGGCCGACGACCGGATCATGTTGACCACACGCCTCACCACACGAGAGCGCGGAGCAGCGACGCGATGAGCGACTGGCAGAAGATCCTGCGTGACGAGAGCATCAGCACGCTCGAGGAGC
>DATFOL010000591.1:0-3415 GCA_035265545.1 Gemmatimonadaceae bacterium
AGACGCGCGTCGACCTTGTCGGTCTTCGCGGCCAACGGCGCCACCGTCTTCACCTTGCGCGCATCCGCGACCTCCACTTGCCAGCCGCAAGCGACGAGTTGGTCGCGCACCCAGAGCGCGCCGCTCATCATCTCCAGGCAGGCCGTCACTTCATCGCCCAGTTCGAGCACGAGCCGAGCGAGCCCGTCGCGGTCAGCAGCGATCCGGCCCTCGCCGGCGATCTCGCCGCCGGGAGCGAGTGCGCACCACTGCGCCGTTCGATATGCCCAATCGAGTCCGACATACTTCACCTCGGGCCTCCTTCCCGATGGGATTGGTCACCGGAGAGTGTCTCCGGCGAGGAGGCCCTTCTTCATGACATTCCATAAACGCTCCATCCTCGCGGCGCGAAACGCCTGGCGAGAGGAGCGATCGGCGCGGGTTGGCCCCTCGCTCGAATGAGTGAGTTGTTTCTGTAGTTACCGCCTTCGCCCTTGCTCCTCGGGCCTCGATCAGATCCGGGCGCCGAAGAGGCGCCAGGAGCCCGGTACGCCGTCCAATTCACGCTCGCCGCGCTCTTCGAAGCCGATGCCGGAGCCGGCGACGATGTCCTTGACGGTGCTCGACACGAGTACCTCGCCCGGGCGCGCGGCTGTCGTGATGCGCGCACCGATGTGGACGGCGATTCCACGCACGCTCTCATCCGCTTGCTCGATCTCGCCGGTATGAACGCCCGCTCGCACCTCGAGGCCTAGCTCGCGGACGGAGGTGACGATCGCCGACGCGCAGCGGACGGCGCGTGCGGGACCGTCGAAGGTCGCGAACACCCCGTCGCCGGCGGTGTCGACCTCGCGCCCCCGAAAGCGCGCGAGCTGAGCCCGCACGAGCCGGTGGTGACGCGCGAGCAATTCGTTCCACGCGCGGTCTCCGACGTCGGCGGCTTTGGCGGTGGACCCGA
Organism: Gemmatimonadaceae bacterium; assembly: GCA_035265545.1. GTDB lineage: Bacteria > Gemmatimonadota > Gemmatimonadetes > Gemmatimonadales > Gemmatimonadaceae > AG11. Next base: position 938 of record DATFOL010000591.1, read on the forward strand.
CGATGTCGGTGAAGAGCAGGGTGGCGAGCACGCGGTCGGGCTCCACGTCATCGCGCACTCCTGACAGGAATCGCTCGATCTCATCGAGAACCGACTCGCGATTGCCCTCCCATGGGAGATGGTCGGTCCCGGGCAGCTCGACCACCTGCGCGCCCGGGATGTGATCGCCCATGTACCGCGTGCCCTCGCGGAAGTACTCCTCCGAGCGGTAAAGCACCAGCGTCGGCATGCTGATCGTCGGCAGGACGTCGCGAATGTCGATCGCGGCGTTCATGAGCCGGATCGCCTTGTTCGCGGCGGGACTCGCCCCGCGGCGAAGGTACGACGTGTACCAGCGAATCGCCGCCGGTTCGTGCAGGATCTCCGGCCCGACGCGTGCGAGCCACTCCCTGGTCACCGCCGAGGCCCAGTCGTCTTCCTCGATCGCGTCGAGGCGCTTGCGATAGTCGTCGTCGCTCAACCCGATCGGGTAATCCGGCGCCCACATCATGCGCGCGAACGTGCCGATCAGGACGAGCGCCAAGGTCCGCTGCGGGTGCGTGGCGGCGAAGAGCGCGGACATCGCTCCGCCTTCCGAGATGCCGAGAACTACCGCGCGTTCGGATCCCGCCGCGTCCATAACGGCACGGACGTCGTCCATCCGCGTCTCCAGGTCGGGCAGGCGTTCCGGTGAGACTCTGTCGGAGAGGCCGGTGCCCCGTTTGTCGAAGAGGATGAGTCGCCCCAGCGACGCCAGCCGACGATAGAAGCCGGCCAGCTTCGGGTTCTCCCAGCCTGGCTGGAAGGTACAGGCCCAGCCGTGGACGAGAACGAGGTCGAGGGGGGCGTCGCCGATGACCTGATAGGCGATCCGGACGTCGCCGCTGCGCGCGTACGCCACGTCGACCTCGCGGCCGGCGCCGACGATCGCGTGACGTTCCGTCGGCGCGGGCGCGACGGCGCGCGGCTGCGAGGAGTCGGGCAGTTCGAGCGTCGGGTCCTGGCGCAGCATCAGGCGCTCGAGTTCCCGAAGCGAAGCAGATGGCTCGATCCCGAGCTCCTCGGCGAGCATCCGTCGAAATACCTGGTAGCTCGCAAGCGCCTCGGCGTGTCGGCCTGACCGGTAGAGGGAGAGCATGTGCTGCGACCGGAGGCGTTCGCGAAGCGGGTGCTCGGCGATCAGCGCTTCGAGCTCGCTCACGACATCGCGGTGATGCCCGAGCACAAGATCGGCCTCGATCCGCGATTCGAGGGCCGCCATGCGCAGCTCCTCGAGACGCGCGCCCTCGTGCCTGGCGAACGGCTCCGAGAACTCGGCCAGCGCGCGCCCGCGCCAGAGCGCGAGCGCCTCACCCAGGAGCTCTCTCGCCTTCCGGGCATCGCTCTGCGAGAGCGCGCGCCGACCTTCGGCGACGGCACGCTCGAATCGGACCAGGTCGAACTCGTCCTCGCCCACCTCGAGCACGTAGCCGGGACGGCGGGTATGCAGCCGCGACTTGGGAAGCGCCTTCCGCAGCTGCGAGACGTGAATCTGCACCATCTTCTGAGCCGAGTCCGGCACGTCCTCGCCCCAGAGGGCGTCGACGATCTGCTCGCGGGCGACGGTACGGTTCGCATTCAGCAGCAGCATCGCGAGGAGCGCCCGCTGCTTGCCTGCCACGATCTGCAACGGGACGGGACCATCGAACGCCTCCAGCGGGCCGAGGAGCCGAAAATCCATCTCACATCGACGCTATCACTGTCGCGCGCCCGGCCCTTCTGGCGCTGCGAAGCGGTCGACAAGCGGGCGAGAGGTCTTTAGGAGCGGGCGAGAGGTCTTTAGGAGCTCAGCCACCTGCCTCGGACAGGGCAGGGCGAGCGCGCGTGCGCGCGACCACGTCGGCGCGCTCGGTGGGTGTGGGTTGCGAGGTCGGACGGCGGGCGAGCGTTGCGGCGGCGCCGAGGAAGAAGAGGCCCATGGTGGCGCCGAGCGCGCCGTAGCCACCGAGGGCGAGCGCTGTGCCGCCGGCGATCGAGCCGGCGAAGTAGCCGAACTGCATCGTGGCGGCTCGGAGGCTGGTCACGGCCAGCCGCAGCTCGGGCGCCGTGGCAAGGGCGAATGCGCTCGCGATCAGCGTGCGCGCTCCGGCGAGGAACGCGGCGCTGGAGAGCAGAGCCGTACTCATGGCGATGACTGAGCGCGCAACTCCAAAGAGGCTGGCGGTGATGGCGAGCAAGACGGCGAGCAGGACGAGAGTTCGCCCCGGTGCGCGGCGGACGAGGCGCCGGGAGGTCAGGTTGCCAGCCACGTAGGCGCCAGCCGCGACAGCGAGCAGGCAGCCCGTCAGCTTCGGGGAGGTCCCGTACGAATCGGCGAAGAATGCGCCCGCGTAAACGAGCGTTCCCGCCCAGGCGGCGTTCGCGAAGAGCTCGGACGCCACCCAGCGCGCGACTGATCGGTCGGCGAATGCGGCGCGAGCGCTCGCCGACCGCGACCGGGCAGCCGGCTGCCCGGCGCGC
>DATFOL010000592.1:0-4776 GCA_035265545.1 Gemmatimonadaceae bacterium
AGGGGCGCATCCTGTCGATCGTGAACGGCGCGTTCTCGGCGCGGTTCTCGGCGATCGTGAAAGCGTGTGGGCGGGAGAGCGACGTGCTCGAGGTGCCGTACGGCGAGATCGCCACGCTCGACATGGTCGAGGACGCGCTCCGGAAGCAGCGCTACGCGGTGGTGACGGTGGTGCACTCGGAGACGTCGACCGGCGCGCTGCAGGACGTGCGCGGCATCACCCAGCTCGCCCGCGCCGCGGGCGCCATGTGTCTCGTGGACTCGGTGACCGGGATCGGCGGTACCGAGCTGCAGTTCGACGAGTGGGAGCTCGACTTCGCCCTCACGGGCTCACAGAAGGCGCTCGCGCTCCCGCCGGGCCTCGCCTTCGCCGCGGCGACGCCGGCGTTCATCGAGGCGGCGCGCGGCACACCGCGGCGCGGGCTGTACTTCGATCTCGTGGAGTTCGATGCCTACGGCGCGAAGAACCAGACGCCGAACACGCCGGCGATCAACCTGTTCTACGCCGCCGAAGTGCAGCTCGCCGCCGTGACGGCGGAGGGCATGGAGGCACGCTGGGCGCGCCACCGACGCATGTCGGACATGACGCGTGCCTGGGTGGACGACCTGCGCGCGCGTCACGGCGACGCATTCGGCATCCTGGCGCGCGAGGGCCACCGCACGCCCACCGTCACGAGCATCACCATCCCCTCGACGTTCACCGGGTCGACGCTGGTGCGCGCGGTGGCCGAGCGCGGGTTCACGATCGGCAACGGCTACGGGAAGAATCGCGAGACGACGTTCCGGATCGGGCATATGGGGGATCATGATCCGGAGCGGCTGGCGGTCTGTCTGGCGGAGTGCTCGGAGGCGATCGAAGGGCTGGTGTAACTGACACTGAAGTACCGTGTACTGCGGTACCCGGTACCCAGACTCTCGCGACTACTCCCACGAATGCACGGCGCGTCGCTCTGTCGGGACGCGCTGTTGTTGTTACCGGACCTCCGAGTCGCGATCCCGAGGCGCATTCAGGGGGCCAGCACACCGGGTCGCGGTACTGGGTACTGAAGTACTCGGTACTCGCGGTTGCAGTCATCTCCCCATCCAATGACTCACCTTCACCAGCAGCACGTTCGTCGCCGGCGCGCGTAGCAGGTCGCGCGTCTGGGCACCCATGTCGAACTGCGACGGCTCGCCGTCGTACGAGCGGCCCTGACTCCAGACGACGAACAGCGCCGAGCCCGGGCGGTACTCCCAGCGCAGCACCGCATTCGCGTTCAGCTCGGCCACCGAGTAGTCGGGGCGATCGAAGCGCAGCATACCCGACGTCGTCCGCGCCTCCATGTCGTCGGTGCTCGTACGGCCGAGCGCGTCGGGGGCGAAGAGGCGTACCCGCTGGTCGAACGTGTTCGCGCGGGCATTCGTGACCGTGCCGAGCCCGCGATACTCTCCTGCGCTCAGGAATGGCTGCGCGTAGAGCTGCAGCGTGAGTCGCGACGACAGCGCGTAGCTCGCGCGCAGCATGATCGACGCGGTCGACTGCAGCAGGTCACCGACGACGTAGCGGGTGGAGTCCCCTACCGTGCTCTCGGCGACGAACTGCTGAGGATTGCGCCACCACGATAGCGACGGAGCCACGGAGAGCTGGGTGCCGCCACCGACTCGGGCCGAGATCGTGGACGTCAGCGAGAGCCGACGGCCCGGACCGGCGTCGTCACGGTAGCCGCTCGCACCGAAAGTGCTGACGATCCGACGGCGCGAGTCGGTCGTGACCTCGACGAAGCCGAACACATTGCCCGGGACCTGCAGCGCGGGGCCACCGCGCAGCGCCGTGAGGCTCGAGATGGGGGCGTTGCGCACCACCGCGCCTGCCAACGCCCAGTAGTTGTGCAGGTTGGCGCTGGCGTACAGTCGTCCGGCGAGCTGATCGCGCTCGCCGCCGAAGCTCGTTCCGCCCCACGCCGAAACCCAGGTGTCCCAGCTTCGCACCAGTCGCGTCGGCTCGAACCCGTCCCACCCCAGCCACAGCGCGCCACCGATGGCATCGGCTCGCGGCTGGAGCCCGACGTCATTCGCCTCGAACCCGGGAGTGACCGCCTTGGCCAGCAGTCCCCCACGCGTGTGCCCTCCGCCTTCCTTCGTGATCCGCAGCGACGCCGACGTGCCGGTGAGCGACGTGCGCGCGGAGTCGACGTCGAGATACGACGCGTCCGGCCGTTGGAAGAGATGCGTCGTGCTCCGCTGAGTCGCGATCATCGCCTCGGGCGAACCGCGCACGACGCTCCGCAACAGGTTCGCGTATGCGATGTAGTTGCGGCCACCGAAGCGCGTGCGAGCGTCGACGCCCCCCACGATCGCGCTGGAGCGCAGCTTGGGCACGGTCTCGTCGCGGTCGATGAGGGTGAGCGCCGACCCGAACGACGATTCTCCTCCATCGAGCTCCCGGGTGACGCGAGCGACGCCGTAGCGCGTGCGTGGCTCGATCACCGACGACGCCAGCTCGCCGCGATCGCTCACGTACCGCGCCCGCACGTCGTCAGTGAGTGCGCCGAGCGCAGCGAGCTTCCACCCGGTTGCGGTGCGTCCCGTCAGCTTCAGCGCGCCTTGCACGGAGGCCGCCGATGGGCTCGTGAGCCAACTCGAGCCGTCCGGTGCATCACCCTGCGGCGAGCGACCGAGTCGCCGTGAGTAGAACAGCTCCTCGCGGCCCATCCACCAGAGGCTTCCCATGTCGAACGCGAACAGGTCGCTTCCCTCGAGGAAGAAGGGACGCCGCTCCGCGAAGAACGACTCGACGCCGGTGAGGTTCACCTCTGAAGGATCGGCTTCCACCTGGCCGAAGTCGGGATTGATCGTTCCCGTGAGCGTGAGGTCCTGGGTGATGCCGAGCCGCAGGTCGAGGCCAGCGGTACGCTGCAGCGCCGTCGCGCGCGCGAACGGGTTCCCCGCCTCCGCCGGCGCGCGCGTCATCTTGGTGGACATGTAGGGAAGCAGCTCGGCACGGCGCACCTGGTGCGCGATCGTGACGTCCTCGAGCGTGCCGAACTGCGACACGTAGCCCGGCGCCGACGGCGTCATCGGCGACCAGTACGACCGCTCGTTGCGGCGCGCGAGGAACCGTCCCACCTGCAGTCCCCATCGCGAGACACCGCCGCGCACGCTGAATCGGAGCTGCGAGAGCGGAATGCGCAGCTCGGCCGTCCATCCGGCCGAATCGCGCCGCGTCGCTGATGCCCACACCGCATCCCAGCCGAAGTCCTCGGTGAACAGGTCGTCACCCGAGACGACCGCGTCGCGCTGCACTCCCGCGGGATTCACCATGAACCGGAACGCCGTGCGCCGGTCGAGGTAGCCGTCGATCGACACCTCCGCCCAGTCGGAGTACGGATCCGCATCGCGCCGCGCCAGCGGCGCGACGATCGAGTCGGGCGCGCTGTCGAACAGCCGCATCGCGACGTACACGGCGACATCGTCGATCAGGAGACGGACCTCGGTGCGCTGCGTCGCGGGCTGGAGGACATCGGGCGCGCGCTGGACGAAGTCGCGCCCCACGGAGGCCGCGCTCCACGCCGCGTCGTCGAGTCGTCCATCGATCACGGGCGCACTGCTCGCACGCACCGCGGCGAGCGAGCGCCGCTCGGCGGGCGACACGATGGCGCGCCGAACCGCTCTCGTGGCATCGGTCGGCGCCTGAGCGCCGGCACGTCCGGCGAACGGCAGGAATGTGGCGACGAAGGCGAGCGTCGCCGGAATCGCGAAGCCGCGCGATTTCCGGGCGCGAGAGGAGTGACCCATGGAGCCTCCGGACGAGTGGAGCATTCGCCGGCAAGCTAGGATCGCATCTCGCGGTGCAGGTGGCGCCGCGGTGAATCTCTCGTCGAGCTTTCGTCAGGCTTTCGTCAGGACCAGCGCGACGCTAGGCCTGCAGGCGATAGCCCGTCTTCCGCACCGTGAGGATGTGCCGCGGATGCGCCGGATCGCGCTCGAGCTTCTTCCGCAGCTCGAGAATGTGGGTGTCCACGGTGCGGCTCACCACCGCCGCGTGATGACCCCACACTTCTCGCAGCAGATCGTGGCGCGTCGCCACGGCGCCGCGCCGGTCGTACAGCGCGAGCAGGAGGTCGAACTCGAGCGGTGCGAGGTTCACCGTTTCGCCCTCCTTCGAGACGAGCCGACAGGCTCGCTCGATCGTGATCTCGCCGAATCGCTCGGCGAGCGGATCGGCGGCACCGTTCTTCTTCCGGCTGCGGCGCAGCAGCGCTTCGACGCGTGCGATGAGCTCCAGCACGCCGAACGGCTTCGTCACGTAGTCGTCCGCGCCGTGCCGGAACCCCATCACCTTGTCCGCCTCCTCTCCGCGCGCGGTGAGGATCAGCACCGGCGTGTCGATCCCCTCGGAGCGCAGGGTGCGCAGCACCCGGTAGCCGTCCATGCCCGGCAGCATCAGGTCGAGCAGGATGAGATCGGGCACCCACTGCCGCGCGCGCTCGAGCCCGAGCAAGCCGTCGTCGGCGACGTCGACGTCGTAGCCTTCGATCTCGAAGTTGTTGCGGAGCCCGAACGCGAGGTCGGGATTGTCCTCGATGACGAGCAGCTTCGTCGTCATGCCTCGCCCTCCCCCTCCCCCGCGCCGACCGACTGCAGCACCGGCGGCGTCGCGTCTTCCGCGGGGCGCTCGGCGCGATCCGGCGTCACCCCAGCCGTGCGCGGCAGCTCGACGAAGAAGCGGGAGCCGCGCTGATCGCGCCCGCGCGGCTCGACACCCGTGCGTCCGCCGTGACGCTGCACGAGGTCGCGC